>CAIQCA010000167.1 GCA_903870235.1 uncultured bacterium | reverse complement strand
GATAGTGGTCGAATCGAAATACATGGGAGAGTAGGAGCGCTTATTGCATTAGGGGCTGGCTTTAATCCCATACTGACTGGTCGAGAAAATATCTATGTTAATGCATCAGTCCTCGGATTAACAAAAAATATTGTCGACTCTAAGATTGATGATATTATTGATTTTGCAGAGATAGGAGAATTTATCGATATGCCGGTACAGAGCTATAGCTCAGGCATGAATGTACGCTTAGGCTTTGCCGTCGCAATCATTCTTATTGAGCCAGATATTCTATTTCTTGATGAAGTGCTTGCTGTCGGAGATATCGGATTTACTATCAAATGTCTCAATGCAGTAAGAAAAATAATAGTCAAATCTGCTGTAGTATTTGTATCCCACAACATGCAATTTATATCTGCTTTTTGTACAAAAGTCATTGTCATGGATCATGGTCGTGTGATTATGGCTGTTAATGAACCTCCAGTTGGAATTGATCATTATTACTCGCTGGTAAAAAATAATACAGAACAAAGTGGTACAGGGCAGGCGGGCGTCAATAAAATTGAGTTGATTATTAATGGTTCAATATCTGATGGTGTTGAACCGGTTATAAATCAAGGTGAAGAGGCGTCGGCAATTGTTTCTTTTGAAATTGGTGAAGATGTAAATAGTGGTGCTATTATGTCGGTAAACATTGATGATGAATCAGTTAGTCAAATTTTATGTGTACCAGTACTAGATCAAAATGGTAATCCTATGGTGTTTAAGTCAGGCAGCCATAGCATAGAGGTGCCGCTTGGGAAGCTTGAATTCAATATGGGAAAATATTCGTTTATGGTGGGTATTAGAGAGATTGAAGGTGGACCTCTGTTATGTAGAGTGCAAGGGTTAAAGCATTTTAGGATTTATGCTGAAAAGAGCTATTGGGGAAAAGTAATTAGACCTGCATTATTGAATCAAGATATTATAAGTCAGGAAGCAAAGGTAGAACTGTATTAGTTGATAAATTCTGCAAAGAGACTGCAAGTGTGTAATAAATGGAAAAAAATCCTTAGATGAATTTATCTTTTTTAAAAAGCGCTTTCAGTGATTCAGGATCATTTTTGCAGACAGATGATGTGATCCACTGGTTGAAAGAGAGAAATGCAGCAGTTAAGCTCAAAATAGAAAAGATATCGTTTGAAAAGCTTGTTGAGTGGGGTTATGATGGAGGAACAGGAAGCATAAGGCATAAATCCGGCAAGTTTTTTTCTATAGACGGAATCAGGGTTAAAACGAACTGGGGGAAACTGGCTGAATGGGATCAGCCAATCATTAATCAGCCTGAAATCGGTTATCTTGGTTTTATTGTTAAAGAGTTCGATGGGGTACTGTATTTTCTCATGCAGGCTAAAATTGAACCGGGCAATGTCAACTATGTTCAGCTCTCCCCCACACTGCAGGCAACCAGGAGCAACTACACCCAGGTTCACAAAGGGAAAAAACCACTCTATCTTGAATATTTCCAGCAGGCAAAGCCAGAACAGATACTGCTCGATCAACTTCAGTCAGAGCAGGGAGCCCGTTTTCTAAAAAAACGCAACAGAAATATCATCATTCATGTTCAGGAGGATATACCTGCACATGAAAACTTTATCTGGTTAACCCTTGCCCAGATCAAGCAGCTCATGCGTCAGAGTAATCTGGTCAATATGGATACCCGAACGGTGATATCAGGGATACCCTTTGGAAGCGTTCATGCAGAGGTAGTTGATTTTTTCAATTTCCTTGGAAACGGTAAAAGCAGGACTTCGGTAGAAAAAGCATTTCTGAAATCAGCATTATCTAAAGAGGGCGCACTTCACGGTATTGAAAATATCATAACTTTTTTGACTCAGTTGAAAAGCTCCTATGACCTTGAGATAAACAAGATACCTCTTGAAGCAATAGAGCAATGGATTTTCGGGAAGGATACATTGAGTCACGAAACAGGTAAGTATTTCAGGGTTATTGCTGTTGATGTAGAGATTGGTAACAGAGAAGTTGTGCATTGGACACAGCCAATGGTAGAACCTGCCCAAGAGGGTCTCTGTGCTCTTGTCTGTAAAGAGATTAACGGTATTCTGCATTTTGCCGTTCAGGCAAAACTTGAATGTGGTAATCACGATATTATCGAGTTTGCCCCTACCGTACAGTGCCTTACAGGGAATTATCGTGAGGCAAAAGAGGGTGCATTACCTTTTCGAGATTATGTTTTAAATGCTCCTGCCGGGCAAGTCTATTTTGATGTATTGCAGTCCGAAGAGGGTGGTCGTTTTTTTCGTGAACAGAACAGGAACATGATCATTATCGCCGGTGAAGAGGTTTCTGTTGAACTGCCTCCCAACTTTATCTGGATGACCCTTAACCAGCTCTATACCTTCCTGAAATTCAATAACTACCTCAATATTCAGGTAAGAAGCCTCATTGCAGCAATTTCGTTTATCTGAAGGCATGAAAAGAGTAGTCAACATCGGAGTTCTTGGATGCGCAAGCATTGCAAAACACTCTGTTATTCCGGCTATTCTTGATCTGAAGGAAGAGTACTGCCTGAAAGGTATTGCAAGCAGAACGGAAGAGAGCGCCAAAGCATGTGCGCTGCAGTTCAATACAGAAGCATTCACAGGGTATGAAGCATTGCTTAATTCCGATAATTTGGATGCGGTATATATACCTTTACCGAATGCCATGCACGCGGAGTGGATTGATAAGGCTATTGAGCGTAACCTGCATGTTCTTGTTGAGAAATCACTTGCATGCTCGTTAGAAGATGTCATGAGTTTGACTCGATTAGCCTCAGAAAAGCAACTGGCTCTGGTAGAAAATTTTCAGTTTAGATTCCACCGGCAGCTATCAATCATCAAACAACTGGTGATAGAGGGCAAAATCGGTGAATTGCGTTGTCTACGGAGTTCATTCGGGTTTCCTCCATTTGCCGATGCAGAAAATATCCGTTACGCAAATGAATTGGGAGGTGGTTCATTGCTTGATGCGGGCGCATATACGGTTAAAATTGCACAGATGTTTTTGGGGTACGATCTGGAAGTTAAGGCTTCAAGCCTGCATCACGATCCTGATCTTAACGTGGATATCTGGGGTGGTGCATATCTGCAGGAACAAGGAAGTTCTATGTTTGCCGAGCTGGCATTCGGGTTCGATAACTATTACCAGTGTAATCTTGAGCTATGGGGTAGCAAAGGCAAAATCACAGCCAACCGTATTTTTACTGCCCCGTCAGGTTTTTCTCCTGAAATAACGCTTGAAACGGGAGAGGGAAAAGAAATAATAGCTGTTGAGCCGGATCATCATTTCCGTAACATGCTGAAGCATTTCTACAGTTTGCTGACGAGCGGTTCAGGACTCAAAGATGAATATGAACAGAATATTCAGCAGTCAAGACTTTTAGAAGCAGTTAAAAATACAGCACATGCAGGATAAGACCATATATGTGACACAGCCATCGTTGGCGCCACTCGATGAATATGTAGAACTCCTGAAAGGGGTGTGGGAGCGAGGCATCTTAACACATAATGGACCATTGGTTCAACAGTTTGAAAACGATCTATCAGCAAAGCTCGGCATCAAGAATTTTGTTGCGGTAACTAATGGTACCATTGCTCTCCAAATGGCTATCAAGGCTCTTGGTTTGAAAGGGGAGATCATCACGACACCGTTTACTTGGATCGCAACGGTGAGTGCCATAAAATGGGAAGGGTGTACACCAGTTTTTTGTGATATAGAGCCAGATACGCTCAATATCGACCCTTATAAAATTGAAGACCTGATTACAGAAAAGACTGTAGCCATCATGCCTGTGCATGTGTTCGGTAATCCCTGTGATGTGGATGCTATCGATGCTATTGCAACAAAGCATAATCTGAAAGTAATTTATGATGCTGCTCATGCAATTGGGTCCACCTATAAAGGAAAAAGCATTCTTGAATTTGGAGATATTTCAGCCACGAGCCTTCATGCAACCAAGCTATTGAATACTGGGGAAGGTGGTGGATGTGTGACGACCAATGAAGAACTGCATGAAAAACTGAAACGAATCCGTTTCTTTGGGCACAATGAAGAAAAGGATATTGTTGAGGATCAAACGATAGCCTGCAGAATTGGGATGCAGGTTCAGGTCGGTCGGCGGATCCCCCACCAGGTGCTGGTAGTCCTCGGGATCGTGACCGCCGAGAAACGTCCAGGTTCCCTTCCCGAAATCACCATGGATATAACGGGCCTCGTTCAGCGATTTTGTCTCCCCAAGAATAATCACACTTGATTTGACATACTTCTTGTTGAAAGCGGTGGTTTGCCCCATGAAGCCGTGCACAAGCGTCTCATGATCCTGGCAAAGCATGCTGGGCACCGGGTCCCACTTCGCGGAAAATTCAAACAGGGTGAAGAAATCATTCTCCTTCTGGATGTTCTTCGGCCTGGTTTCGGTCACGTCGATCGAGGATATCTCGTATTCATAAGGGTTGGTGACCAGGGTGAAACTTTCGAAGGCGAGACAGTTGGCAAAATTCAATTTTGCCTGTGCATCCGGGTCGGGGGGGTCGCCGTCGAACATCACATCGCAGATGTCGGTATTTTCGGCCGCCAGCGCGACATCGTAACTGTCGGGGGCAGAGCACATGGCAAACAGGTAACCGCCGCCAGCAACGAAATCGCGGATCTTCTTGGTGGTGGCGAGTTTCATCTGCGATACCTTGGCAAAGCCGAGTTTGCGCGCACTCTCTTCCTGTGCAGCCACATCTTCCTGGTACCAGGGGAAATTTTTATAGGCAGCCCAGAATTTTCCATACTGGCCGGTGAAATCCTCATGATGAAGGTGAAGCCAGTCGTACATGGGCAGCACGCCCCCCATGATCTCCTCGTCATAGATCACATCATAGGGGATTTCGGCATAGCCCAGCACCAGCGTTACGGCATCATCCCATGGACGCTTGTTCTTCGGGGAATAAACAGCAATTTTTGGCGCCTTGTGGAGTTTTATATTCTCCATGTTCACCTGTGGATCGGAGATCTCCTGCAAAATGGCCGCCTGTTGTGCGTCGGCGATAATCTGGTAACTGACGCCACGGATGGTGCACTCCTCTTCAAGCGGTTTGAGGTATTTGAACATGAAACTTCCGCCCCTGTAATTCAGCAACCAGCTGACCTCCACATCTTTTTTCAAAACCCAGTAGGCGATCCCGTAAGCCTTCAGGTGGTTTTTCTGAGATTCGTCCATGGGCACGAGTATAAAGGCTCCCCTGGCGGAATAGGCGATGGAAAGAAAAAGAAAGAATACCAGAAGTGCTGTCTGGTTAAAACGGCGGTTCATTTTTATCATCATCGTCCATTTTCGACATCACCGTACGGGTTTTGAATGAACCTTCAAACGAGGTATTGGCCGGAATAGTATTGACCGGGGTG
>CAIQCA010000166.1 GCA_903870235.1 uncultured bacterium | reverse complement strand
CGCTTACTACCAAGCAAAGTGAGCGAAAGCCTTGTTGGCTTCAGCCATCTTGTGAACATTTTCACGCTTCTTGACGGCTTCACCTTCATTCTTTGAAGCGGCGATGATTTCGTCAGCGAGTTTGAGGTGTAGAGGAGCTCCCTTCTTGGAACGGGCAGCCTCGATGATCCACTTCATGGACAAAGATTGCTTGCGTTCTGGACGAACTTCACGGGGGACTTGGTAGTTAGCACCACCAACACGGCGTGAACGAACTTCCATAGCTGGAGTTGTGTTACGTAGTGCAGCCTCGAAGATCTCATGAGGATTCTCAACCTTAGCCTTCTCTTTGATGGCCTTCATACACTCAGCCACTATCTTTCTAGCAATGGTCTTCTTCCCAGATTCCATAATATAGTTGGTAAGCTTAGCCAATTTCAATGATTGGTAATCTATGTCTGGCTTCAATTCTCTCTTTATGTTTATTTTTCTTCGCATGTTATTTGAATTTATGACACGCCAAATGCGCGCCTATATTTTTAATTATTAGGCGACCTTGGCAGCCTTTGGTCTCTTGTTACCGTATTGGCTTCGACCCTTGCGACGCTTTTCGACACCAGCGCAGTCTAGAACACCACGAACTATAGAATAGCGGAGTCCGACATCCTTAACACGACCACCGCGTAGCATAACTACTGAGTGTTCCTGCAAGTTGTGACCTTCTCCTGGGATATAAGCTGTGACTTCCATACCGTTTGTAAGACGAACACGAGCGATCTTGCGGATAGCTGAGTTAGGCTTCTTTGGAGTCTTGGTTGTAACCTTCACACACACACCACGCTTGAACGGAGCCGGCAAAAAGACCGGTCTGTTTTGAATCGTATTGAAAGTGCGAGTCAAAGCAATAGATTTTGACTTATGCTTGAAGCGCTTTCGATTCGACTTAGTGAGCTGATTAATAGTAGGCATTTTTTATGCTTTATTAACGTGGCAAGTCTGAATTATTCACCACTTTGGGTATTAGATGGCCAATGGCCGACCCTCGTGATTACTCATCATTGCCTGAATAATGTACTAACTTCTTGGGTAGAAGCAGTGGGCACAATGTAACATAGAGATGGAAAAGGGGCAAATCATCTCAATTGCGTTTATTTTCACAAAAAAACCGCAGGAAACTCTTCCCGCGGCGTTCAAAGTATCTGTGACCACCAAGATTATTCCAACTATCGCAACCCCGGATAACAATCCTTGAGTTTCCCATATCTCAAGCTGTTCCAGAGATACTGAATAATCTCCTGTCTGGCTGCCGAAACTGCTGATGTAGTTATTTTCAACTCCACAGCAATCTCGCTGATTTCACAGCCTTGGCACAGACGATCAAAGATCAACTGTTTCCTCTTGCTAAGCTCCTTGACGCCAATCTTCAGGAGATCTAATTTCTCCTTGATCAACAGAATCTCATCTGGTGGGAGTGGCAAGCTCAACATACCCGTCGCCTCTCCGTACAACAATTGCTTAGGTAGTTCTGCCATCTGTTCTAACGTCTTAGGGGCGTTAACAAATTCAGGACTCAACAACTCTCTGGGGAAAAGATCGGCGATGAGCATACCGGTCAAATCCTCCAGCTTATTTTTGAGTCGAGCATTGATAGGACGATCAAACCTTGGAACCCACCGCAAATTGATCAACTGACCCAGGCTTGTCGTACTAATCCCCAAATATCTGGCCAGATCGGCCTGATTCCAGCCCTT
This sequence comes from uncultured bacterium, assembly GCA_903870235.1. Lineage (GTDB taxonomy): Bacteria > Patescibacteriota > Minisyncoccia > Phycocordibacterales > PALSA-1337 > C7867-002. The sequence continues at coordinate 1,995 of CAIQCA010000166.1, read as the reverse complement.
TTCCTTCATGATCTTCCACAACTCCCCATGTTTCAGTCTTGAAACACAGGCTATCTTGAAACCGTTTGCCACTTTCATCTGCCTCCTTTATGTAATATATTCCCCATACCGCAAATAACTAAATACAAACTACAATAAGTCTCATATGCAGTCAAGATTATTGAATTGAGTCATTTGTATAAAAAATAGAGCGCGCGACCGGTTGGCCACGCGCTCTGTATTTTTCTCTAATCCCTTTGATGACGAACATCTCCAGGATTTGAGAAGCGGTCTTCTCTGTCGCATAGCCTCTGCTTTAGTTTCTTATATGTGGCATGCGGACAAAGACGAACCTTGCGGCTCAACAACTCTCGCGCGAAACTCGCGCGTCACGCTGGCAGGTCACGTTCACCTGTAGCGATTGCTGGTCCCATCAGCTCCGTAGCTATCGTGCTGATGCCGAGGAAGCATTCCGACACTTTGCAGTGTAAAAAGGCTCTATCTCGGTCGATAATGTGAAACGCGGTTTTTCCGGCCGGCAACAAGCGGATCTAATGCGTAGACTTCCCTCCGAAACTTAAACGAGGAGGATTGTCATCGATACATCGGCGCTGTAATTCGGCCGATGTCGCAATTTCCGCCGCAGGCACTCGTACTAGACCTCTCAGGATCCAGAACGCTTCGCGGTTCACTCTTATCTGTGTTTCACCAGTACGCCCTGCAATGCCGCGATCGAAATGGGTCTTGAAACCCCTATCTGTTCGTCGAATCGCTACACTTGCGGACGCACTGACATTTCTCAACTATCTCTATGTAATATGTGCAGTTGTCTAAGAGTATAGCACATCTGCAGGAATTGTCAAGTGGTTAGGAAATTACAAAAAAGCCCCAAAATGAGCCCAAAAACATAACCGGCTTATATTACATCCCTACCCCAGTCATTATCTTAAATATCCAAGGAATAATTGGCACGATGACTTGCCAAACGAAGAAGACGACAAACAAAATAAGGATTGGTGCATATGTTTCCAACATTATACGAGTGCGACTATATTGGTGTGGCAAGATCGAAAACAAAAGTTTGGAACCATCGAGTGGTGGTACTGGAATCAGATTGAAAATCGCCAAAACTATATTTATAACAACTATGTAGGAAGAAATAATTACAAAAGATCCAACCATAGGACTTCCCGATGAGCCGTAATTATTCATAATCAGACGTATGGCTGTCCCGAAGACCAAAGCAATAAAAAGATTCATGGCTGGACCGGCCACAGCAATCAGAAACTCACCAACTCTTTTGTCTTTGAGATTATAAGGATTGTAAGGAACCGGCTTGGCCCAACCAAATGTGAAACCAAAAAAAGACGTGATGATCGGCACAATGATAGAACCATAGAGATCTATATGTTTAAGCGGGTTAATCGTCAGCCTACCAGCCAATCTCGCCGTCGGATCACCCAGGGAATCAGCCATATAACCATGAGCAAGCTCATGGCCGATAACAGAAAGTATTAGGATTATTATGGAAAAAATTGTTATGGACATGTATTGAGACTTGCCAAATCTCCATTTCATGATAACATAACCCCCACATAACTTTCATGGCAAAAATCTGCGATATAACTAAGAGAGGTTCAATGGCTGGTGGCCGTTATTCAAACCGCACTCGTGCGACGCAGTTTAATCCTTGCGGAAAAATTCGCCGTTACCCAAATCTCCAGAAAAAGCGTGTTTACGTTCCAGAATTGAAAAAAACTATTTCTCTTACTGTTTCCGCACGTGGCCTTCGCACAATTCAGAAGAAAGGGGCTTTCAAAGCACTCAAGGATGCGAAATTGATATAATACTTTTTCCATCTGAAACTATTTTCAGCTCGCCAGCATCTCTAATATTGAATCGATGATCTTCCGGAATCCCAACTAGTGGATCCGGTTTTTCTTTTGTTGAAGTTGGTGTTGAAATTAATGTCGCTGATTTGGTGGTACCCGACCTTGAATAAATAAGATAGTTAGG
>CAIQCA010000165.1 GCA_903870235.1 uncultured bacterium | reverse complement strand
GGCTTGGCCGTGTGCTATAGCGTTTGAGTCTTGGTCTAAGGCAATGATATTGAGGACACCTTGTGAATCACCGCTGTCGCCTTTAGGGGGTTTTTCAACCTTTGCAAAAGCTTTAGCAATCGCAAGTGCATGTCCTGCACCACCCAATGTTCCATCAAGATACCAAAATGACTTAGCACCACCATCTTCGAGAAGATTTGGCGAAATCAATCCACTAACTACTTCATGTAAAAGAACTGACTCATGAACGCTCACACTGTCACCTAAACTCTTGTTAGTTTCATTTGTGCCGCTCATACTAAATGATGCCAACAGAACCTAACTTCTCAGCCAATGCATCGGTCTTCTTCGAGTACTCGGTGCGGAAACCTTCCCAGGCTTTTGCTTCCCACATCTCTACTCGGTTGACGACACCGATGATCACTACCTTGGCACTCAAACCCGCATACTCACGCAAATGCTCTGGTACCAACATGCGTCCAGATGCATCAACCTCAACTTCAACCGCTCGACCAATGATCAAGCGGTTAAAATTTCGGTTATCCGCCTGTAACACTGATTGCGAACTGCCACGCGACAAACGCTCTGCGAACTCCTTCCATTCCTTCATGGTGAACACGAAGAGACAATTATCTATCCCTGGTGCGATCACCACTTTGGCGCCCATTTCCTTTCGGAACTTGGCGGGAAGTGATGTCCTGCCTTTGTCGTCGATAGTGTGACTATATTCGCCAATCAACATATGCAGAGCGAGATGAAGGTAGGGCGAATCTTTCAAAAGAATGTGAAATTATTTAAAAGTTGTTCGTCTGCTACTTCTTCCCACTTGATGGTAATTATATCCCACTTTATGGTTTATTGAAACAAGGGCTATAAGGGCCAACTGTGGATAACGACGCATACAAAAAACGACCGTGATTGGCGACCAAAACATAATTTAATAAACAAAAATGCGACAGAGGGGGTTTGGACCCTTCCTGTCGCATATGGAACCAGATAAGCTGGTGTTAGTTACTGAATTAGTTGCCAGCGATGTACCGCAGGATTTCCACTCGCTTTTCCGACGTAATTAATTTCTTATCGTGGAAAAGGTTGAGCATTGCACGCAATGTTGTCGCCGCACAAACCTTGCGACCCTTGGCATTCAACTCGGCAAGCCCACCCTGTTCACGGTCATACAAAACGAGCGTGGCGACCACTTCAAGTCCATTTGCTTCAATCGAAGCAATAGCCTCTTCCTTGGTCTGAGCCCGGGTAACAAGGTCATCGATCAAGACAACCTTCTTTCCCTTCTCGAATGGATCGAGGATGTTCGACGTGATGTGCCGACCAGTTGCCGTCTCAACCTTCTCGATCCGCAGGTGTGGTTTGCCGACGGCTTTCGCGAAAGCTCTGCCGATCGGATCACCAGCCTTGGGAATACCAACGACGTAGTCGAACTCACCGATATTTTCGGCGACGGCCAAGTCGTGCAAGATATCACCAGCCAATTCGTACATCCACTCCGGCAGCTGCCGAATATTGAGATAGATCGGCGAGAGCGGCGCATCTGGTTGCGTTTCGTGGAGCTTCAACTTGAAGGCGCCAAACTTAACCTTTTGCTCCGCCAACATAGCCAGATGGAAACGATCCACCAGACCATAAGAGATCTGGAGAGCGATCTTGCGAGCCGCTTCTTCCGGATCACTCGCTTTGGTAATCGGTCGACCGATGACCAACTTATCAGCCCCAGCCGCAATGGCTTCACGGGGTGTCATGGTGCGATTCTGATCATCCGGCGGATCTTCGGGAGACCGTATGCCGGGAGTGACTTTGCGCATCCCACAAAGCTCAGGTGTGTTGAGGATACCAAGCTCCAACGGCGAACAAATGATATCCGTGCAACCCGCCAGTTTCATGTTCCGCGCGAAGTAAAGCACTTTCGCAGACGGTGGTGCACCAAAGTCCAAGATCGTATCATTGTAACCTTTGGACGTCAGGACACTGACTCCAGCGACTGAGGCCGAACCACTATTTGCAACCATCGCCATCATTGCTGGGACTCCGGCAGATGCGTGAACATTCAACATGTCCGCACCCAGGGTCTGTCCGACAATTTTTGAGGCCGCACCGACAGTGTTTGGAATGTCATCGAACTTGCCGTCCCAAAAACACTTTTTGCCGATGAGGCGGAAGAGTTCGCGTGCCGCTTTGGCATTTGCAAGCGCGGTCTCCTCATCGCCAACCAGAATGGAGACAATCATCGCAGTGATGAGCTCCAAACCGACCTTGAATGAACCGACGAATGGCGCCAGCTTACTTACTAGCGCAATGGCTTTACTTGGATGATCAACATCCAAAGCCACGATGATTCTGTCTTTTGACTGCATGTACGAACCTCCAGTTTTTTGTTTGTTGTTCTGTTGCCTTTCTTGATACTACACAGGCAATTCTATCAAGTCAAACTAAGCCTACTTCGAAAAATATCCAAGAGCAACAGCACATATTACGGCTCCTGCGATTCCGATGTACTGGTGTCTCTGTAATTTTTCTTTATTCAAAAATAAGCCCAAAAAGATAGCGATAATTATAGAGCTTTCTGTGATAGTAGTGACAATGGCAATCGGAGCAATACTCATGGCATAGGCATACAAAATCCAGCCACAATTATCGAATAGAGACATAGTCAAAAATAAGCCGGGAAATTCTTTTACATCAGAAACAAGTTTTTTGAGACGATTGTTATATACAAGATAAACAAGAGTAATTATCACAATAACGGCATTAACAATAAAGTTAACTGTGAGAGCATTGGTAACTCGTGCACCCCAACCCATAAAAAAGTCGGCAATACCCATAAGGGCTGACCCACCAGCAACCATGAGTACACCTTTTTCCAAAAAAACTTTGTGGAATTTTATCTTCCCTTTCTCCTGTGTAGACAATAAAATAAAACAAAGTATTAAAACCGCTATCAAAACTATCTCTACCCAAGAAAGCCTCTCTCTCAAAACAAAAAAAGATATTACTCCAGCTGTAATAATCTCCAGGGGATAAAGCGGTTCTATGATAGAAAGCTTGCCAACCTTCATGCCTTGAAGTATGAGAAGTGCGGCAAAAAACAAAGCCACACCAGAGGCTGAAGTTATGAGTAAGTCTTGGGTATGAGCTCCGTTGAATAAAATGGCGAGATCATGAAATACAAATGGTGCCAACACTACCACTCCAAAGAAACACAGAACAAAAAGTGTCTCCCAGTCACCAACCTTTCTGGTAGATCTTTGAATAAAGAAATCACCCAATCCCCACATCATAGCTGCACCAAATGCAATTATAATTCCTAAGATGATAAACATGGTGACTTGGTTATAAAAACATAAAAACCTATTTCACAACCACAACAGTATAAACCGTAGTACCTCTTGGAGTGGAGACTTTCACAGTGTCACCTTGTTTACGTCCAAGCAAAGCTGAACCAAGTGGTGATAGATTTGAGATTTTACCATGGGACATATCAGCTTCTTCTGAACCAACGATGGTGTAGAGGATAGATTTGTTGTCACCAGTCTTTTCTATACGAACGGTAGATCCGACAGTTACAACATCGCTACCCTTGGCTTCTGCAAGCACGGCATTTTTCAAAAGTTGTTCCAGACGGCCGATACGATCCTCGAGTTCTGCTTGTTCTTCACGGGCTTGGTGGTATTCGGCATTTTCAGAAAGATCGCCGAGCTTCTTGGCGTATTCCAAATGTTCTGCAACTTCCTTGCGGCGGTCCGCTTTCAGATATTCTAGTTCTTTTTTTAATTCGTTGAATTTCTCACTAGTGAGATATTGAATATCTTTTGACATATTAATATGGTTTGTAATAGAAAATAATAAATATTACGACGAGTAATAGTAGACTATTATTATAACAAGAAAGATGACTAGTTGAAATACTCTGGAGTGTATATGTGCATCCAATCCAACTGCTGTCTCATAGCAGCAGCAGCGCCAATCAAGTTATGAACAGAGCCACTTTCCAGCATCACTGCAAAGGCATAATGAGGATTCTCATAAGGCCAGAAGCCAGTTATCCAAGAGTTAACCTTGGATTTACTCACTCCTAGTTCAGCAGTACCAGATTTGCCAGCCAAATTAACATAAGAAACATTCAAGGCAACACTGGTTCCCTGCAGGGTACCAAGTCGCATTCCTTCACGAACTATTTGGAAATTCTTCTGTGGAAGATCTATTGTACGTTCGATTTGAGGCAAATTTGTTTCTCCGTTATCGACTGATTCCCCTCCATTCAAAACAGTCGGTACCAACAATTTCCCGCCATTGGCGATAGAGGCTACCGCACGAACAACCTGAACCGGTGTGACTTGTGTGCCATATTGGCCTATAACCGTATGATAGGTGTCACCAATATACCAATCTTCATTGAAAGTCTTCTTCTTCCACTCCGGTGTCGGAATTGTACCAGACTGGCTAGTAAAGAAAGAATTTGGAATGTCAGCACCGAAACCAAACAATCTTAGATACTTGTCTATGTTAGAAATACCAAGTCCTTTCTGATCTTTATAGCCACCGCCGATAGTATAAAAATAAACGTCAGAGGACATGGCGATAGCATGTCTCAAATCGAGCGGCCCCAGATTTTTCCAGTCTCGAAAAACAGTCGACAAGGTCGGATCATACGGGTTAGGAATAGAGATAGAACCTTTGGTAATAATAACCGTGCTGGGATCTATGACGTTTTCTGTAAGTGCGCCCATAGCCATGTATGGCTTCACGATAGACCCGGGAGTATATAGACCATCTGTAACACGATCAAAAAGTGGTCGGCCGACATTGTCATTTATATAAGAATTTATAGCTGCCGAATCTTTCCCTGTAGACATTACTTCCGAACTATATTCCGGATAACTGGTCATAGCCAACACTTCACCGGTTCTAACATCCATGATCACACCAGCACCACCACCGAAACCAACTCTGTTAGCGATATCGCTTAAATTGTTATACAAAGCCGACTGCACACGACTGTCTATAGAGAGTGTGAGATTACCACCTTGATCAGCTGGTCTAACCACATTTTGGGAGATTATTTTTCCGCGAGCATCTACTTCGACTAGACGAGAACCATTAACGCCGCTTAACTGCTCGTTGTAATATTTTTCAACTCCATCTACACCCTGAAAGTCTTCTTGATAATAAAAACCATTTTTGTCTTTCGAGGGATACTTCACATACCCAAGCGTATGAGAAAGACCTGTGGAAGTAGCATACTCTCTACGTGCAACTGGTTCTTCTGTAAAAATTGAATCTACTGCAGAGACCGCCGTTGATGAAGTTGCTTCCGAGGAGGTAGCCGAAGTATTTGTTTGTGTGATCAGATCAGCTGGCGCATTCCAAGCCAAAAGCACTCCATTTCTATCGTAGATAACACCTCGTCCAGCAAATATTGGAACGGGTCTAAGAAGGTTGTTGTCACTACGAGCTCGATAAGCATCCCCTTCAGAAATTTGCATACTTCCAGCGCGTGCCAAAAAAATAATCATAATCAACACACCAACTGCACCGATACCATATAAAACCGCACGTGAAATAGGCCTCTCCAGACGACCTTCGAATTGGCTAGTGTTAAACCCCGGCAAATTGCTGGAATCTATCAAAACCTGATCTGGATCTATCTCTATATATTTCTTTCTTCTTTTCAGAGAAAATGGGGTCATCTACGTACTGTTTTTTTAATTAGTAGAATAACAGTATATAACACAACAGATATTATTGTACCGATCCAACCATGCCAACCGGTTCCTGGAATCATCCCGAACAAAGCGTCATAGGCAACTCCGGCCACAATGATTTCCACAAAATGTGGCCAATACCAGGCACCCAAAATGGCTAGAGGGATAGCGAGCGGCCACCAACCATTTATAACAGCAACAAACAGAATAATATCTATAACTATCCTTATAATCTTATTTTTTGACATTTTTAGTTGTAATAACGCGAGTGGTCACAGTTGGGTTTGGTGCGGTATTAGTATTCGTGTCGACTAAGACCCATCTAAGTTCGTATATGTTTGTAAGAGAAGTGAACAATATTGTCTCAAATGGTTGGGCTGGATCTGTAACAACTGATCCAACGACACCAATAGTTTTATTATTGATAGAAGGAATCAGGACTATGTCCCCAGCACTCGCAATAACGTCACGCGGAACTTCCACAGAGAATTGACCACCACCAAGTCCATGTGCAATAGCTGGGATAGTTTTGGAACCTGTAGAAGAAATACTTGTAGTGTTGTTGCCATTGGAAATCAAAACATCATAAGTCTCTCCTGGAGAGGACAATAGGGTTACTTTCGATGTCTGTCCGAGAACATCGGAAACTCGCCCAAGAAGGACATTTCCAGAGGCATATACCAGATCGCCAACAACTACATCATCATTTTGTCCGAGGTCAATGATCAGTTCATCATAAGGAGCTAGTGGTGGACGTTTCAGAACAGCACCCAATATATAAGGTGATGGTTTCAAACTCGCCAAATCCAAAGAGTCTGAAATCGGTAAAAGGGTCGTGGAAGTAGAAGAACTCAGAGACGTTGTGACCAAAGAAGATGAGGTCGAAGCCGGAGGAACTGTAGTAATAGGTCTCTTCAATAAAGTTTTGAGTTCGCTATTTTCGTTGGAAATTGACTGAGTAGTCTCCAGACGAATAGCCATATCCGCCAATTCTCTTTTCAACTCTTCATTTTGGTTCAGAAGAGTTTCCGGTGAGCGTAAGGATCCGCTAGACAAAGAAAATTCTGCTCGCCAAAATGGTCTAGCAATTGTTGTAAAAATAGCCGGTAAAAAGTGTGGTGCAAAAAATTGTGTAAATGCAATTACAAGAATTACAAATATTGTAGCAATCCACACGCGTGGACGGCGTGCAAAAGAGGAACGGTTATGAGTTTGAAGGTAATTCATCTTCGCTTTCTATTAGGACTGAACGATATCGCTCTATATCTTCTAGAATAATACCAGCACCTCGAGCAATGGCCGTCAGAGGATCTTCGGCAACAAATACTGGTAATTTCAAAGTCTCAGCCAAAAGTATATCTAAACCTTTGATCAAAGCACCGCCACCAACCAGATACAAACCACGACGCATCACGTCGGAAAGAATTTCTGGTGGAGTCGTTTCCAGCACTTCACGAGCAGCTTCAAGCAGAGTTTCAATCGATTGTCCCATGGCCTCACGGATGTCTGAGTCGGTAATGATAACTTCACGCGGCAAACCAGTTATCAAATCCCTACCACGAATAGTTGTCTCCAGTGGTTCGCCAGGAATCACGGAGCCGACGGTTTTCTTCACTTGTTCGGCCGTAGACTCGCCTATTAGTATTTTAAATTCATTGCGAACATAGGAAACAATATCATTGTTAAATTTGTCTCCGGCGATCTTGATATTCTTTGAACGAACAATACCGCCAAGTGAAATAATTGCTATGTCAGTCGTGCCACCGCCAATATCGATAACCATAGAACCTACCGGATCATGAACTGGTAAACGGATTCCTATAGCACCAGCCATCGGCTGTTCAACTATATAGACTTCCCTGGCCCCAGCATTTTTTGTAGCATCTCTGACAGCACGGACTTCAACGTTGGTAACTCCAGAAGGAACTCCGACTACCACGCGTGGACCAAGAAACTTCTTTGGCATAAATTCGCTAGCACGACGCATGAGGTAAGAAAGCATCTCTTCTGTGATCTCGAAGTCAGAAATAACTCCGTCTACTAGTGGACGTATTGCTGAAATGTGGGTTGGTGTTCTACCAAGCATCTCTTTTGCGGCCATACCAACAGCCACAACTTGGCCAGTCTTTTGGTTAACGGCAACAACGGAAGGTTCGTTTACTACAATTCCTTTGCCACGCACATAAACCAGCGTATTGGCCGTTCCCAGGTCAATTCCGATATCGTTTGAGAATTTATTGAATAGGCGCTCTTTGTGAGCTTTCAGTCTTTTCATGGCTCAACCTTACCATAAAGGAGGTGGCTGGGACAACTTTGGGTGGGTTGACAGTTGTATTTTATCTATTGCGTAAAAGTAGACGAATGTCGCTGGTCTAATACGACTTTGCAAATATAACTCTTCCACTAGAGGGCTTGCCGGACTTGATACACTTACCTATTTCTTTCTTCTGATCAAATGGGATACAACGAATAGTTGCTCCAGTTACTTCTTTGATGGCAGCTTCAACATCTTTTTCTCCAGACCAGTGAGCAAGAACAAAATTACCACCATCGATAGCTGAAACAAATTCATCCCAAGTATCAACCGTCTTTGTTTTGGCTTTGTTGTATTCCAGTGCGCGGTTATAGAGATTCGATTGGATGTCAGATAGAAGTTTGGCAACTGCCGTCGGAAGAGAGTCCAGAGAAGCTTTCGTTTTCTCACCCGTATCTCTGCGAACTAGAACAGCTGAATCATTGGCAAGATCCTTTGGACCAAGCTCTATGCGTACAGGAACACCTTTCTTTTCCCATTCAAAATATTTTTCTCCTGGGCGAATATCACGCGTATCGCTCTTAGATTTGATACCAGCCTTTTTCAGAAGCTTATCTAGTTCTTCGGCTTTTTTCGTGACGGTCTCCAAATCTTTTGCAGAACTGGCAATAGTCGTGATTACGGCTTGGATAGAAGCAATCTTTGGCGGCAACACCAGTCCCTTATCATCACTATGGGCCATGATAAGTCCACCGATAGTTCTCGTGCTTAGACCCCAGCTTGTCTGCCATCCAAATTGCTCGGTATTATTACGATCAAGAAACTTCACATCAAATGCTTTGGCAAAATTTTGACCGAGATTATGTGAGGTTGCATACTGCAAAGCTTTTCCGTCTTGCATCATGGCTTCGATGGTGTAAGTGCGGAGCGCCCCAGCGAATTTTTCTGACTCAGTTTTCATTCCTGGTGTAACTGGTATAGCAATATAATTTTCAGCAAAGTCTCTGTAGATATCGAGCATTTGTCTAGCACGCGCTTCGGCTTCTTCTTCCGTTTCATGTACCGTATGCCCCTCTTGCCACAAAAACTCCGTGGTGCGCAAAAATGGTCTGGTTCTCAGTTCCCAGCGCACAACATTGGCCCATTGATTTATAAGTAACGGCAAGTCTCGATAAGACCTAATCCATTTTGAAAAAACATCATACATAATAGTTTCTGAGGTCGGACGGATCACAAGAGGTTCATCTAACTTCTTTCCACCAGCATGTGTAACTACGGCAACTTCTGGTGCAAAACCTTCAACATGTTGTGCTTCCTTATGCAAAAGCCTTTCTGGTATCAACATCGGAAAATAGGCGTTCTCGACTCCTGTTTCTTTGAATTTCTCGTCAAGAATCTTTTGAGTTGCCTCCCAGATAGCATAACCATATGGCTTAATAACCATAGTGCCTTTGACTGGGCCATAATCGGCGAGATCGGCTACAGAGATAATATCCAGATACCACTCGGAATAATCCACTGCTCTTGGAGT
>CAIQCA010000164.1 GCA_903870235.1 uncultured bacterium | reverse complement strand
TTGTAGTTTTGTTTTCACCGCCACCAAGTTCCTTTACTACATCAGTATCGCCGGAAAACTTGTCCGCAGTTCCATTGAAAGAAACAACGACTATAGCGCCCCAACCACCTGGTCCCGGATTCCCACGAGATGAACCATCAGTAAAAATAGAGATTTTGTAAGTGTTTTTGGCGTGAAGACTTTTCATGACGACTATTGTAGCAGATTTTACTTTATTGTGACCTCGTAGTAAGCTCTGACCAGATGAAAGGAAGGTGTGATTAACAAATGAAAACACCCCGTAGATTCGGAATTATTGCCTCGATACTACCAAAGAACCTGCAAGAGCTTGTAAAAGCGATAGCTCATGCCAATGGTGCCGACACTATTGAAGTCCGGCTGGACCTGATCATGCCTGGCTTAAATGGTGAGTTTACAAATATTCTGTCGACTTCGAAGAAGCCGACGATCCTAACTATGGATCCAAGGGTCCCAGTAAACAAGTGGACTGACGCAACTTTGCAAGAGCGTTGGGCCTGCTGGGAAAAACTCCCCAAGGGTATCAAAGCCCTCGTCTCTGACAAGTCGCGTGAAATATTCGTGGATATGGGATATGAACTGATTATCTTCTCTGCTAAAGAGCATCGTTCACCAATATTCCCTTGGGAAAAAATTGGCGTGTCATTCCATGACTTCGATAAAACTCCGGACGAAAGACCGTTGGACTTGCAGCTATATGCTATGAGGTTAACGCAATCACAAGCGTTCATCAAGATCGTCACCATGGCAAAAGGCGAGAAAGATCTGAGAACTATTCAGCGCCTACTCAAGTCTGACAGCGATCGTCGCCTTCGGGATACCAAAGACCAGAGGCCGCTGATTGCTTTCCCTATAGGTCCATTTGGAGCACAGGGTCGCATTGAATGTCTCTCGTGGGGATCGGCTGCCACTTATGGTTATGTGCCAGGTTTTGCACCAACAGCTCCAGGACAACTTTCGATCGTGGAGCTTCGTGATAACCCCACAGTTGCCATGGCTCTACGCCGCTAGAAACGTCTTAGGGTGGCCGGTGTTTGAAACAAGTCCTCTTCTGATGATACAATCCGTACAGAAGCCTACCTGCCCAGTTCGTGAGATCCCACAGGAAGCAATGGCTCGGAGTGAGGGGTTGCCTCCCGTGACACGCTTCTCCTAGTTAGTGCCAAGTCGGTATCAGGTCGCGGAATCAAACTCCACATTGCATTGGCCAAGGCGGGGCCGCTTCGGTTCGCAGACACCACCCGGGTGTTTGCGAACTTTTTTATTTAATTAACACATCCTCTATTCTGAGTCTTAGTTCTGGTCGGCCGCGGAACATCGATTTTTCCAATGAAACAACAAGATCACACGGTTTGGTGCCGCCAGTCACAGCAACTTCTTTCAACACCTTGGCCCATTCTGTAACTACACCAAAAAAAGAAATAGCAGATATGCGTGTTCCGTTTGTTTGTTTCAACGTTAATTCTATATGTTCATTACCCTTGCCAAAAATACGGACTGAGGCTGGTGATACATTTTTTATCAAAAAAAGTGGCTTACGATTCCCCATACCAAATGGGGCTAACTTGGCAATGTCATTGTAAAGATCCCAATTAACTGCTTCGAGATAAATTTCCGCATCAACAAGGTTATCTTCGCCAGTGCTAATACTAGCGTCAGTATCGGCACCTAATTTATTTTTTACTTTCTTAGCTGCTTCATTCAAATACTGATCAAGAAAATGAACATTATCGTCTGAAACCGCAAAACCTCCAGAATGTTTGTGACCGCCGAATTGCGTGAAGACTCCTTCTTTGACTGCACGCATGATCTCTACCACATTGGACTTGCCCTCAGAACGACAAGAGCCTTTTATGACATTGTCACCATCACGACCCCACAAAAAAACTGGTCGATTAAATTCTTCTGCGCAAGAATTGGCCGCCAAACCAAGAAGTGATGGTCGCCAGTCTGGATTACCGAGAACAATCGCATCCGGTATTGCCTCCGACGAACCTCCTAAGTCAGCACTGACACCAACACCCACTCCGTGCCTATCTCGCAAAATCTTTTTTATTTCTTTTACCAAAGAAGCCACTACACCTTTGCGTTCATTGTTTATATGATCCAAATGTTCCGCGGCTTTGCGTGCATCTACGTCATTGTCTGCCGCAAGCAGGTTGAAAGCATCCATCGGCACACCCATACGCGAAGCGGCATTGATACGTGGCGTAATCATGAAAGCGATATCATCTTCAGAAAGATGAGCTTGCGCCATCCTTAGATGATCAAGAAGTTGTTGCAAACCCTTGCGCTGACTTTTCCGAAGAACTGACAAGCCGTATTTTGCAAACACTCGGTTCTCACCTATAAGCGGAACCATGTCAGACAGGGTCGCAATACCGACAAGATCCAGCAACCATTTCTCATGACCTTCTGGCAGGCCAAGGCGATCTTTCTTGAGAATGGCCTGTATAAGTTTGAAAGCCACACCAGATCCACAAAGATTTTTATCGGGATAATTGCAGCTTAGTTGCTTGTGATCAACGATGGCAAAAGCTTTCGGTAATTTTTCCGGAGCTTCATGATGATCGGTGATGATAACTTCCATACCAAGTTCGTCTGCGCGTTCCACTGGTGCAAAATCTGAAATTCCACAGTCAACGGTGACGATAAGTTTCACCCCATCTCGTGCCAACTGCTCCACAGCTCCTACGTTGAGACCAAAGCCTTCATTGTGTCGGTGTGGAATATATGTAATGAAGTCTTTGAAGCCAATGCGACGAAAAAAATCATGAAACAAGGCAGCGCCAGGTATACCATCGGCGTCATAGTCGGCATAAATAGCGATTTTTTCACCACTTTTTATCGCTTTTATGATTCGTTCTGCGGCTTTCTCGGCATCTTTCAATAAAAAAGGATCGTTTATATCTCGATCATAGTCTGGTGAGATGAATTTTTCTGCGTTTTGTATATTAGTTATATCAGTTGAACCGATAATTCCACGATGAAACAAAAGTTGTGCCACCAATGGTGAAAACTGCGCCAAAGGAGCACGCTCTTTTTCAGTGAGTGAACGTCTAACGATATACTTGTTGGAGTTTCCTACAGACATGGGTGAAGTATAGCAAATAGCGATTAATTACCACTATTGTATACATTCGTGTAGAGATTATGTACTTGGGTTGCATTTAATACCGTGTTCCAGACAGCCAAATCTTGTATATATGCATTCGCCCCAGCATAGAAACTACTTGGGTTGTTGTTACTGACCCAGGCACCAATAGTCAATGGATTACCTTCGCCATGCATACCACCGCCAGTACTTGAACTGCCGACCCCAACACCGTCGACATACAAATTATGACTTCCAGAAGTGAAAGTAACTACAACATTATGCCATATGTTATTACCTGCAATACTAGAACCTATAATTTGCGGACCGCTAGCGTCATACGGCCACCATTGTATATGAGCAGATCCAGGATCAGTATTATCAAGATTAATGATATCGTTACTCCACCAACCGTCGTACTGTCTGCCTAAGATGGCTCCATAATTAGTAGCACCACCGGGTTGAGTACCACTCCATTTCACCCACACACTAATCGTCCCCTGAGATAGACCAGCCAATCCCCCGCCTCCATCAACCTGGACAAAATTACTTGTTCCATCAAAATATGCAGCCTGTGATCCAAATAAACCCGATGAATAATTCGACGATCCAAACCAGCTCGTACTTTGTGAACTCACAGATTCAGCGGTAGACCCATTCAGGTGCCACAATGATATCAGACCATTGCTTGTACCAAATTCAGAATCGCTCGTTGTAAGTTCGTGACCAGTATTTCCTCCCCCACCTCCAGTACTACCAGAATAACCACCAGTAGCAGTAGGTGGAGTGTGATCAGTAGGTAGAGGACCTAGGAAGGCGACAACAGGTGTAGTAGTGGCATAACCAGGTTGGTTTGTGAAGCCGATCTCTGT
>CAIQCA010000163.1 GCA_903870235.1 uncultured bacterium | reverse complement strand
TTACAATAATTAATTATTAAAATATAAATAATATGTCTAACCAAGAACTGCTCGACTTTATTACTGGTCAGATTAAAGGTGGTTTTACCCGTGATGAGATAAAAGCAACTTTAATCCAGAATGGTTGGTTGCCAACCGATATTGATTCAGCTTATGCAACTCTGGGGATGGTTCCTTCGGCTACAAAGCCTGTGACTGCGGCCCCGGTCGCACAGATAAGTCAGAATCCTGTTCAACCTATAAACTTGGCAAGTTCAGCGTCTACGGTTACTTCAAACATGCAGTCAACTTCAGCTCCAAAAAGTAAGCTGGTTCTAGGAGTTGTTATAGCGGTCGTTGTAATCGTTCTTGGTGGTGTTGGAACTTGGGCATATTTCAATTTCGTTGCTCCAGATCCACAAGCGACTTTGAATACTTCAATTTCCAATCTGGTTAGCCAAATCGATCAAAAGGGGATAGTTGCCGTAAAGGGCAGTGTAGTATTGAACGCTAGCGGGGCTTCATCGCCAGGCGTTACCAGTAAATCGACCATAGCCTTCAATCTAAATAGCGACTCTGTTTCAGACGTTAAATCAAGCAAGATGTCTTCAGAAGTCTCTTTCAATCTCGACCTTAATGCTCCAATGATGAATGTAAAAGTTGATGGACAAGATTTCTTGAGCATCGTTTCTTCTGGTGATAAGCAGTTCATAAGATTAAATAAGATCCCTGGTGGTTTGGATGCTTATATTCCCATGATCATGAATCAAGCCCAATTGGCTTTTGTTAAGAGTGAAGTGATTGGCAAATGGATTGAGTTGGACAAAGACCAGATAAATACCTTGTCGAAACTTTCAGGAGTTGGGTTAGTTGGAACACCTCTTGGTAGTTCAAGCACCGTCAATATTCAAGCTGTTATGAAGGCATTTTCCGGCGCCAATGTATTTGTTGTAGATCAGGTTATGCCATCAGACACGATCAATGGTCAGGGAGTTTTCCATTACAAGGTCAAATTGGATAAGACTGGTTTAACAAACTTTGTTCTCGCTATGAACAAATTGGTAAACAAGAGTGCAGCCAACACAATTGCAGCTGTTAGCGATCAAGAGATCAAAGCGGGGATAGATCAGATGTTTACCCAATATGAGAGTGCCCAGAAAGATGGCGTCAAAATCAGTTTTGATATCTATATAGATAAGTTTTCCAAGGTCCCAGTTAAGATTGGTGTAAGTGTCGATGCTAGTGGTTCAGCACAACTCAAACAGTCTGGTGCCGACACTCTAACGGTTGCTGCCGATGCTACATATGATTTTCCAGCTACAGCTAGTATTGTTGAGCCAACTTCATATATAAGCATGATGGAATTGATAATGAAGGCTAGTGCGGCGTTTGCACCTCAACAGGCGGCTGTCCCGGCTTCACAATTTCCTGCAGTCCCAACCAAAGTAACAAATACTCCATCAAGAGTAAGATAGTTCCGTAGATAAAAAAGGTTTATAGATAAAAAAGCCTCGGAGAGAGGCTGCACTAGACGATCTGGAAACGCATAACCGATCGTTTTTGTGTGACTCTCATCCGAGGCCCTAACGACGCCAAGTAGGCGCCGAGCTTCTGGCTGGTTCTATCAACCACTTAACCAAAGAGGGTAATGCGACTGGTAGGAGGACCAGTACGAGGACTCGATGGTGCCAGATAGCAGTGTTCAACCAGGGACTACTTTACCATGTTGACGACCTTTTCGAAAGCCTTTGGATTATTCTCGGCTAGATAGGCGAGAGACTTGCGGTCTAGAGCGATACCTTTCTTCTTGGCGGCACCCATGAATTTGCTGTATGAAAAACCAAGTGGACGAAGGCCAGCATTGATGCGGACATTCCAGAGGCGGCGGAAATCACCCTTTTTGTCGCGGCGGTGTGCAAATGAATATGCACCAGCGTGAGCGAGAGCTTCGTTGGCGGCACGCTCATTGGTTGAACGGCGGAAACGGAAACCTTTGGTCTGGCGAAGGGTATTGCGACGATTCTTGAGGGCGTGAACGGCTTTCTTTACTCTGGTCATGTTAGTTAATTAAATGTTTAATAGCGCTAGGCGCGTGGTAATAATAAAGTTTTCTAAACTGTAGCAAGGAAACGGCTATAAGCCTTATTCTTCATCTGGATAGCTTGTGTACGACGTTTAGATCCAGAAGTTTTCGTTCTTTCCTTGGCATTGTAATGGTTTTGACCAGGGCGACGTGCGATAAGTTTGCCATTCTTCGTGACTTTGATGCGCTTGGAAAATGATTTGTGGGTTTTTATTGACATATTAATAAATATTTAAATTAAATTTAAAAATCTTGTTTTTTGGCTGACTTATTTCTTTTCTACGAAGAGTGTCCAGCCTTTTGGTCCTTTTGTCGGTTCTTGAGAAACCTTGTAGTCCACAGTGATGAGTTTCAAGATACGGGCTAAACGCTCTTTCAGGAAGTTAGCATCCATGTATTTAGCGCGACCAACTACATAAAGGTCGATTTTTACTCTACTGCCTTCGGAAAGCCATTCCGAGACTCTCTT
>CAIQCA010000162.1 GCA_903870235.1 uncultured bacterium | reverse complement strand
TGTCGATGGGTATGTGTGGGTGTTTTGCTTTTTCGTATATGGCCACCTTGACAAATTCTTATTTTGTATTAGTGTGCAATAAGAGTAATGACAGATTTAACAAGCAGTAGAACCCTGAAATAAACAACTTCCCTTCCCAAATGAGGGGGACAAAAAGGAGACCAATGAGCATATACATCAGACTTCGGCCACAATGGCCGGATGAACCGATTGTTCAGAACCTGACCGATACGGACTTTTACAAGTTCACTATGGGTCAGTTCATATTCAACAACTTTCGCGACGTCCTGGTGAAGTTCGGCTTCAAGAATCGGACGGCGAGCGTGCCTCTGGCACGCATCATTCCGGAGTCACGACTCCGCGAAGAATTGGATCACGTGCGGACACTACGGTTCACAAATACCGAGCTCCACTACCTCCGTGGCACCAACGAATACCAGGATCGAATGTTCCAAGAACCGTATCTGAAGTTTCTGGAAAGACTGCGCCTTTCGAATTACAACCTCGAATATCGCGGCGATAACATCGACCTCAGCTTCGGCGGCCCGTGGTGCGAATCCTCACCTTGGGAAATCCATGGTCTTGGGATCATTGCCGAACTCTATGCGCGCGAAATGGCGAAGAAACATTCAGCTTTCGGTAAAGACGTTATCTACGCCGAAGGTAAGAGGCGCTTGTGGGCGAAGATCCAGTTGCTCAAGGAAAATCCGCAAGTCAAGTTCAGTGAATTTGGTACGCGGCGACGCTTCAGTCGGGATTGGCAAGACTATGTCGTTGCCGCCCTAGCTGAAGAATTGCCGGCAACCCAATTCCGCGGCACCTCGAATGTCTTCCTGGCGCAGAAGTATGGCCTTCTGCCAATGGGCACCAACGCCCACGAGTTGCAGATGGTCATCGCTGGTCTCATGGACGACGATGATGAAAGTCTGCGTAATTCGCAAAATCAAATGCTCGACCTGTGGTGGAAGCAATATGGCGAAGCTCTGGCCATATTTCTTCCAGATACCTACGGATCCGCCTCGTTCTTAAAGATCGTCACCGAAGAAATGCTCCGTACATGGAAAGGTCCGCGGCAAGATTCCGGAGACATCTACGCTGAAGGCGAACGATGGATCAGGAAGTACAAGCGCCTCGGCATCGATCCGATGACGAAGATGCAGATCCCCAGTGACGGATTGATAGTTCCGGTTATGATCAAGGCCGAAGAATATTTCCGGAACCGTTTCCCAACCAGCTTTGGCTGGGGCACAGATGCCACGAATGACCTCGGATTCAGTCCGTTGTCACTCGTCATCAAGGCCATCTCCGCCAATGGTAAGGGTTTGGTCAAGCTGTCAAACAACCCAGCGAAAGCTATCGGCTCCCCCGAGGGCGTGAAGCGCTACATGCGAGTCTTCGGATACAGCCGGCACCGAACAGTAGCCTGCAAGTATTGAGGCCACGTAGTCAGTAATATAACAGGACGGCATCCCGCGATGCCGTCCTTTTTTGTTTAACAAATAAAGTGTGGCTAACGCATTAACAAAAATCAGCCGACAAAATATTACATCTTTTTGAATTTTTCCCAGTGCTCCTTAAATAATTTAGTGAGATCAGAAATAATCGCAGAGTGAACCAAGCCATCCAATGATCTATCGAATATAAGCGCATCGCGAACCTCGGTTGCTGAAATCTTTTTCGAGGTTCCATCAAAACGATTCAAAATATGATAATCACGCCCATCATCGCAGAAAAAACGAATGTCTTCTTGGCAACCTCCCCAGAAAGTAACATCCTTCGGATCTATACCAGCTACATTTAAAATATCGTCTAAGGCCGACAACCATTCTTTATCATCACGATAATCAGGTAAGCCAACAACCTTAAGATCCGGAAAAACCTTTTTTATAAACTGCACACGTTCTCCATACGAAAAGAAATGTCTCAAGGAAAAACCTGTATTGGAGCTGCCGACAATGATCAAAGACTTCTCTATACCATGCACTTTCAATACATTTTCTATCACTGTGCAATGACCAGCATGTAAGGGGTTGAATCTACCTACATATATCCCGTATTTTTTCATAGTATTACTACATTAACATAATTCTTTATATCAAAGAAAGCGTCCTAGTCGATGAGCCAAAAGCGAACACAACAAGTGTTTGACAATTACACCAATGTATGCTATACTGTGCAGTAGTATAGCATCTTGATATTCCCCGCCTTTGACTGCGCTCTTTAGGGCTTTAGGAGTCCTGTAGAGCGTAGTCAATAAAAAAACGAACAAAGAACAAGGAGAAACCAATGGTTTACATGAAAAAAGCACAGACATTGAAACGTCTGCGCGAAGCAACCGAAAGGTTGCTAAGTCTGTGTGGATCTGAATCCGAAGCAGTCGCTGGCACAGATTCATTAATAGCCATAAACGCACGGTTGGTGCTCTGTGCCGCCTATCAATGCTGTCCAGAGGCGATATTGGATGAAATGAAGAAATCCGGAATTAAGCCGGAAGACTTCAAGAAGCTGATGGAAGCGTTTGGATTCCAGCAAATGGAACGAAACGACGCCATTGCCATCTTGAAACTGGTTGCCGACGGCGATCTGGTCGAGACCCATCCAAGTGCCATCACAGCATTTCACAGCTTGGGCAAAGAGGCGAATTCCATATTCGCACAGCTCGAGCGTGATCATCGTGAGAAAGCCGCCGCGCAGGATTTTATGCGGCGCACTCGACGAGTTACCGGATGTGCGTTCGCGGGCAAGAATCAACGATAAGAACTATTGCCCGCCAACGAAGAACTCGCTCGGCGGGTTCTTTTTTTATACCTATTCAGTATCGGACGACTGATCCGGTTTCATTATCGGGAAAAAGAGGATTTCCCTGATTGACCATTTATTTGTGAAAAGCATAACAAGTCGATCGATGCCAACTCCGATACCACCGATAGGCGGCATGCCATACTCTAGGGCCTCAATGAAATCATTGTCCATAGGATGAGCCTCTTCATTCCCACTCTTCATATCCTTCTGTTCATTTTCAAATCTGCTACGTTGAACGATCGGATCGATGATCTCTGACCATCCATCACCTATCTCCTTGCCCATGATGTAACATTCAAATCGTTCCACAAAACGCGGGTCTGTTCGGTGTGTACGAGCGAGTGGAGAAACCTCCTTTGGATAATCGATAATCCATATAGGATCCATAAGATTGGGAGTAACCAATCTTTCGAAGATTTCCATAGTCATCTGACCACGAGTTATAGTGCCTCGAATATTTATGTTCTTGGTCTTACAAAAACTCTCCAATTCACTGTCAGACATCTTCTCAATATCGATCGAGACATACTTCTTGATGGAATCAAGCATGGTCATACGTGGCCAGACATTGTCTAGATTTATGACCTTATCACCGACCGGCAACTCTAGTTTCCCAAACAAGTTCTTGGCAATATATTTGTATAATTGTTCGGCACGATCCATCACACCTTGGTAATCGATGAAGGCTTCGTACCATTCGATCATCGTAAATTCTGGATTATGTGTTTGGTCTACTCCCTCATTTCTAAAATTTTTTCCCAGCTCATATATCTTTTCATAGCCACCAACCAAGAGTCTCTTGAGATAAAGTTCTGGAGCGACTCGAAGATACATATCCATGTCGTATGCATTGATCTTTGTTTTGAATGGACGCGCATTGGTTCCTCCATACAACACCTGCAGAATAGGGGTCTCAACCTCCATGAAACCGGAATTATTTAGATATTCTCTCACGAGAGTTATTATCCTTGAACGAACCTTGAAGAGGTCAAAAGTTTCTCTGACGGTAATCAAATCCAGATAGCGTTTCCTGAATCTCAATTCTTTATCCTGAAGACCGTGGAATTTGTCAGGCATAGCCTGCAAAGATTTGCTCAATATTTTCCACTCTGTAGTCATGATGGATTGCTCACCAGTTTTTGTAGTACCGCGGCTACCCTTGATTTCGATGATATCACCCATGTCGATATAATCCGTGAATATCTTGTATTTATCATCACCGATTGCCTCAGCCCTCAAAACGGCTTGAATCGTTCCAGAACTATCTTGTAGTTTACAAAAGGTTAATTTGCCAAATTGCCTTATAGCCATGATCCTGCCAGCAACTGAAACAATACCATCTTGGAGAGCGAGAGCTTGGCTAATATCATGAGTTTTTGTAGAAAAAGGTGGATACGGATCGATGCCCATTTCCTGAAGTTTTTTTAACTTCTCTAAGCGAACCTCCCTTTCCGGTCTTTTAATTTGTACCGAATCCTCGTTATTTTTCATATGGCTGTATTATATACTTTTTGGCAGGGTTTCTCCAGAGAATGAATAGCTCCAACCATTTTGACCCTAAATAATGGTTGTGGTAGTGTCTAACTAGAAGTAACGTCTAACAGAAAGGATATTGTATGAGTAATGAAACAAACACCATTGACCTTGACCAGTTTATCGTGGATCAAGCGATCATTGAGACATCCGTACGTGTTCTCAATTCTAAGCTGAAAGAAGGAATCGAACAGCTTTCGAAGTTCAACTCGGAAGCCAGAGATGCCATCACCAAGGCAGTGAAAGCCGGACAAACAACCGGCGATCCCCTGCAGGATGAGGTCATCATGTGTTTTGGCTTGGACAGAGAAGTGCTCGGGAAAATCCTGGCTTTCAGCAAAAAGCTTGTTGACGCCAAAGGAAAAGAATTCCTCATCGCTATCTCCTACCAAAAGCAGACCTGTTTCAGGCTGACAGGTAGGGGTCACAGTGATGATGACTTCATGACTTGCTGGGGATATGTCTTCGGCACTCTCTCCGGCGAACGTCTCAAGCTCGCGGTCAAGTCCGAAGTGGAAAATTGGATAATGACCATACCGTTTTCACGGCATATCATTAACGGCTTCGAACACACGGAAGACCGTGAGAGCACTGAGGGTCCAGTCACAGTCTCTGGCTGTTTATTGGAACCAAGCACACTCACGATATTGAGCAATATCATGGGAACACAAACCGAGCTTGGTAGCACTCTTTCCAAGAGTCTCAGTACATGCGC
Organism: uncultured bacterium; assembly: GCA_903870235.1. Lineage (GTDB taxonomy): Bacteria > Patescibacteriota > Minisyncoccia > Phycocordibacterales > PALSA-1337 > C7867-002. The sequence goes on along the minus strand of CAIQCA010000162.1, from coordinate 2,307 downwards.
CCGAAACGTGGTCATCCTCGTCGGCGACGAGATCAACTATACGGATCTGCGTAAGACGGAAACGGGTTGTCTCTTGAACTTGGAAGATATCAAGGAACGTTTGAAGAAAGCTACGCCCCAGGAACTCGCCCGAGGCGAAAGTATCTGAACTGGAGCACAACTGAAGTACAAACTACTTCGAGGGTCACGAAATCGTGGCCTTTTTTTGTTACATGGTTGTGGCCTATTGGACTGTTGGGGTTCAATTGACAAAGTACATAGCATATGGTATACACAAAACAGTAGCTCCCTGCTGGTTTTACAGCGAAACAACTTAATGAAAGGACACAAAGTCATGATAGGTAAAATCCTGAAGCCGTTGCCGGAGAGCGGACTCTACGGAGTAGGCCCATTCTTCGCCATGTGGCAGACAGATGCAGCCAAAGCCCTTGGTGAATGTATCATGGGCGACCGCGACAGTCATCCAGGTCAGTATATCCATCGGCTCATTGAAGATGGATATCTCGACGCAAATGAAGTCGAACAAGCCGCTCTGGAGTGGCTCTCCAATAATCTATTCCGGGATAAATATGGCCAACTTGGTTTCGATGAGATCATCTCCCTACCAAGAAAGCGCGAACCGAGATTTCAGAAGATCTCTTCCGTGCTGGCGTCCCGCTTCGATGAACTCTATCCGATGGCGAAAAAGATGGGTATCGACGGCCAGTTTCTGATCGCCGCCGCCATGGCAGAAGACTTAAATGTCTGGACATGGAAAAAGATCGATGCGATCTTCAAAGAAGAACAGTGGACAAGCATTGGTCTTTTCGAGGAACTGTATTTCGAAAGTCTCTGGGCCAATCCTGCAGATCGCCAAGAAAATTCGGCGCCTGCAGAAAACCGGCGATGACGAAGAGTCCGCCCCGAAGACCCTGATTCACATGCTCCGGCATCATCTGGGTTACACCTTCGGTCAGGGTCAAGCGAATCCTGGTCTATTCGAAAAGACCAATCAACGAATCGCGGCATGGATGGCCTCACAAGCCGTTTATGCCCCCATGCGACAAAGTTAGTTTTCTCAATCGGCACCGTGGTCTCTCTGACACGGTGCTTTTTTATTTATTCAGAACAAAAATCATCATCATTAATTCCTTGGCAATCGACCATATATCTCGTATACTCTTAAATAAGAAACCTACTCAAACAAAGCATTTATATGAAAAATTTTGAAGAAATACGAAAACCAATAGCCCAAGAGTCAACAGAGCCTGTAGATATAGTAACCGTGCGTCCGGCTACAGATTCCCTGTTGTATCCGGAAGACGATGGTTTTCCTTGGCCGAAAGATGTGATAGATAACAAAGACCTAAAGGACCAGTCCGAATCTAGACGTGAGCTTATGAAAAGTCTGGATTCCATTTTTAACATCGTCTCAAACGTGGAAATGGACATAACTGAAGCAATCCAAAGTGGCCAAATCGATCCTGAAAAATTGGCAGAGACATACAAACAACTATCCAAGTTCCTAGAAAACGAAACCAGCGCAGAAAGAATCTTGCTCTACTTCCCTTTTGAACTCATACCTCCACAATCATGGCGACCAGAATCCAAAGCACTTTCTCTAGCTGTAATGCGCTTCCTGGAAACATACAAACAAAAATGGCTGGACATGCTTCTGGTACATGATGTCAGGGCAAACTTTGTAGATGGAGATGTTTTGGAACCAGAGCTTCGAAGCGGGCCGATTCCACGAGTAAGTAAGGTTGCCCACTTTATCCCTATTTTGATACAAAAAGGCGTCTTAACGACAAAAGAAGTTATCGGTATCGTGCAAGACAGCGATGATGATATTCTTCGTGAAAGTATAACGAGTGCTCTTACGGTGGCCGGCGATATGAACTTACTTTCTAGAGAAGACACGGAACGTATGGAAGAATCATCTGATAAACAACTGCAAGACCTCGCAAAAAGCGTAAAAGATAAATCGGTGGCACCAGAAAAGGCTGGTGGTGAAACTGCCGGCGAGAAGACCAATAACGAAGAAGCAGCCGCAAATTCAGAAAGAAACTATCGATGGTTATCCTCACTGACTGAAGACATAAAAAAAGATCTAAGGGGCATGCAAATCCATCATGATGAGCGCTTGGATTCTGTTACCAAAGCAAGATCAGACTGGGAATATAAGGTTGATGAAAATGCAATTATAGACAAGTATGCAAAAGAAATATCAACAGCGATTTCAAGTGACTCCAAAAAGAAGGAAAAAATGCCACTGACATCACGTCCTTCATTAATGGTCACCCTAAATTTGTTGGCAGTATTTTATTT
>CAIQCA010000161.1 GCA_903870235.1 uncultured bacterium | reverse complement strand
AGATGGAGAAGTTACAAAGAAGCTTGTCATAACTGGATGTTTTATTTCAGAGTCAGCTAAGGCGAAGATTGAGAAAGTTGGTGGTACGGTTGCCAATGCTGCAAAGCCTGCCATGGTAAAGAATCCAGGCCCTATCGATACAACCCCAGTCGTTGTCGCTCCCAAGAAAGCTGAAGCTGTGAAGAAGGTCAAAGCCGCCAAGAAAGACAAACCAGCAAAAACAGACACAAAGAAGGAGGTTACCAAAGAAGCCCCAGTTACCAAGGCTCCAAAGAGCATTAAATAATTATTTGAAAAATCAATGAACGCATTCCTCTTAAAATTCATTACAGTTTTTAAGGATCCAACTCTCCGCAAGAGGTTGACCTTCACTATCTTGGCTTTGGTGGCATTTCGTTTATTGGCAGCCATTCCTATACCTGGCGTTGATAAGGATAGTCTAAGTACACTTCTCAATTCCAGCCAATTTTTTGGTTTTCTAAACATCTTCTCTGGTGGTGGTTTGTCCAACCTCTCTATAGTCATGATCGGTGTTGGTCCTTTCATTACTTCCTCTATCATCATCCAGCTTTTGACTATGATCCTCCCTAAGTGGAAGGCTCTTATGCATGATGAGGGAGAAGCTGGTCGTTTGAAACTTTCACAATATTCTCGTTGGATCACCCCTCCTCTAGCTGTCGTCCAGGCTATAGGTTTTTTGATACTTTTGCAGTCACAAAACGTTTTGCCACACCTAACTTTCTTCCAGATGGCTGTCAACGTCTTGGTAGTTTCAGCTGGCTCAATGCTCCTTATGTGGATCGGTGAGCTTATCTCCGAATTTGGTATCGGTAATGGTGTTTCTTTGATCATCTTCGCTGGTATCGTCTCACGTTTGCCTACAGATATAAATCAGTTTATTTCCAGCTACGATGCCGCCAATCTACCTATTTATATAGCCGCCATCGCTGTTGGGCTTATAGTTATCGCTGGTGTCGTCTATATAACCGAAGCCGAGCGTTCTGTGCCAGTCACATATGCCAAACAGGTTCGTGGTAACAAGGTTTATGGTGGTGCTTCTACTTATATTCCACTTCGTTTGAATCAGGCTGGTGTAATCCCAATCATCTTTGCTTTGTCTATACTTTTGTTCCCTCAGATAATTTCGAATTTCCTAGCTAGCTGGTCAGCCCATCCTATTATCGCCGGATACGCTCACATGTTTACGATCTTCTTCAATAATCAATGGGTTTACGGCGGTGCTTATTTCTTCTTGGTTGTGGTCTTCACTTACTTCTATACTGCTGTTACCTTCGATCCTGCCATGATTTCAGAAAACCTACAGCGCAGTGGAGCGTTTATCCCAGGCGTGCGTCCAGGCGAGCATACACGTGACTATCTCGGCAATATTGTTACTCGCATAACCCTCGTTGGTGCTTTGTTCTTGGGTATTATCGCCGTTTTGCCTCTTGCCATGCAGGCATTTACTGCCAATAAGTCTCTAGCTATCGGTGGTACGTCACTTCTAATCGTTGTTTCTGTGGTTCTAGATCTCTTGAAGAAGATCGATGCTCAGATCTCAATGAGGGAATACTAAATAGGTGTAGTGTGAGCGCGGGCGAGAGCGTGGGGGTATGTTTATAGGTGCGCGAATTCTGCACCTTTTGCGGTCTTACGTATTTTCCGTCAAAAAAAAGGGGGCTTCTCGCTGTATATGAAATTTGGGCCAAATTTTGGCCCAAATTCTGTATGCAACCAAAACTCTTTTTTTATGGAAAATTTGTAACCTAGTCTAAGTTACAGTGTGATTATATCTAGTGAGCATTGTGAACGCCATGGACTTCGGTGGTATACTACTGGAATATGAATACTCAAACTAAAAAAGGTCTTCTCGCTGTGGTAATCATGGGAGTTATTGTATTTATTTTTGCTACATATTCATTAATTTCATCGTTGAATCTTACAAAGAATGGTATTGTAACTGATGCAAAGATTGTCAATGTCATAAGTAAAATCGAACATGGTAAAGGCGGGTCATTTATGACATATACACCAGTATTTTTGTTTACGGATAATGATGGTATTTCTCATCAAGCAACATCATCAATTTTTGACTATACGGAAGATATTGTGGGGAGCACAGTGAAAGTGGCGTATGATAAACAAAATCCGTTAAATGTAGAAGTTGTATCATCTACTTCAACGCTTATTATTATTTGTTATTCATTTTCAATATTTTTGTTTTTATGCATTTTTATCATCTATAGGCGGTCGGTGATTAGCCGGCCCATAAGTTCTTGAAGACTATTTTGTATAGTCAGTCCCGAGATTTAACCTATGAAGTCATGTTACAATATCCGCATCATGCCAACAACAAAAATATCTCCACAAGCATTTGTTCTCATAGGTCGTTCAGGTTCTGGTAAGGGTACGCAGGCCGACTTACTTATTAAAGATCTAAAAGAGATCGATCCTGGTCGTGAAGTTCTATACATTTATTCTGGTCAAGAATTTCGCAAGTTTATCCAAGGTTCCAGTTTTACTGCTAAAAAATCCAATGAGTATTATGCAACCGGCAAACTTCAGCCGGAATTTTTGGCTGTGAGGATGTGGGTTGATGTTTTGACAGAGAAATACAACGGCACCGATCACGTTATCTTCGATGGTACACCGAGAAAGCCACATGAAGCAGGAGTTCTGGATTCAATCTTTGATTTCTATGAATTTAAGAGGCCGATTATCATAGATATAAAGATTACTCCGGAAGAGACTATGCGAAGATTACTTGCACGTAAGCGTCAAGACGACAACGTCGAGGACATACAGAAGAGACTAAACTGGTATGAGACTGACGTAGTTCCAACTATCGAATATTATCGCAATAATCCCAAATATAATTTCATGGAAATAGATGGCATGCGCACTCCAGAAGAGATTCACGCTGACATTGTGAAGCGTATGGGTTTGGTGTAATGTGATTGGATGCCAAGGATTCATGTGAACCCGGAGGCGCAAATAATCATGATTTCTCTCAAAACAAAAGAAGATATTGCTATCCTTCGTGAAGGAGGAAAGAGACATGCAGTTATATTGCGCGAACTCGCCTCACTGGTGAAACCAGGACTTCCTATTTTGGAATTAGAAAATCGTGCACGTGAGCTAGTCGCAGAAGGCGGTGACAGGGCGGCATTTCTCAACTATCAGCCAAGAGGCGCAGCCAGGCCGTATCCGGCAGCTTTGTGTGTTTCTATAAATGATGAAATTGT
>CAIQCA010000160.1 GCA_903870235.1 uncultured bacterium | reverse complement strand
GGGAGGCGAAAAGTCTGAACATGTCGCACGCAATTCGAGCGTAGCGAGAATGAGTACGACGCGAAGACTGTACCGAAGCTGTAAGCTTCGACTCCTCAATGAGCACATTGACCTACTGGGCCGTAGAGTCACATCTGGTGAATGTGTGAGTGTTGCTGTCTTATTCAGAATACAAGACGATAAACTCTCGTATTTTAGATAATACTACGTCTTTATCTTTTGGATCACTAGAAGCGATTTCTCTCGAAAATTCGTACAGTATTTTGTTATCTACTTTGAGTTTACGCCCATTCTGCACCAGAAAGTAGATTAAAGTAAGCACGGCTACACGTTTGTTGCCATTTTGAAACGGATGATTTTTTATCATCAAATAAAAAAGTATTGAAGCCTTAGTTTCAAAGGTTTGGTAAAGACTCTTTTTGTTGAAGGTTTGGAAGGGTGTCTTTAAGCAACTCTCAAGCTTTTCTGGATAGCGAGTATCAAATGGCGGAATTGGTTCGCCGTATTCCATTAGTTCCTGTGCTAGACGATGGGCAACGTACTCTATTTCAATTATACTTAGCTTTTTTATAATTGGTCTTGCCATAGATTATTCCTCACCAAGAAGTTTAAAAGTATTTCCATATTCTTTTACCGCGGTTTTAACAACTTCGTCTATTTCAGACTTTCTTTCGGGGGAAATGAAAGTACCGATCGAACTCATGACCTCTTCTATTGGAATGACGTAGTTACGACCTATCTTAAAGGCCTTAATCTTTCCAGATTGAATTTTTTTAAAGATAGCGACTCGGCTTACGTGCAAAAGCTTAGCTAATTCTGCAGTAGATATATACTTGATTTCAGGCTTATTTGTCATAATATTTATTAGGTTATCATATGTTAACCTAATTATTACATTCAAGCAAGGGCACATAGTTGGTATAATCAGGAACAATCACTTTTAGCTCATTGGCGGCGGAGTTTTAGAAAATTCTCATGTACACAAAGTTCTGAAATCCACCCCGTAGAGTCACCAAAAGTGGTAATATTTTATCCTATGCTCATCCATATATAAACTGATATAATACTTCCAACATGGACAAGAGATTCTTAAAAGGCTTCACCCTCCTCGAAATCCTCCTCGTCGTAGCCATCATCGCTATATTAGCCGGTATAGTCATAGTAGCCATCAATCCAGCCAAACAACTAGGTAATGCTAGAGATGCACAGAGAAAAAGTGACATAAACACTATATACAAGGCAGCTAACCAATACGTCATAGACAAGGGTACTCCACCTCTTAGTATCACCTCTACACTCACTCCAATCTGTGTAACTGGTCAAACTGGTTCCTGTGTTGATCTCTCTGCTCTAGTACCAACCTATCTACCAGAAATGCCCAAAGATCCTACTGCTACATCAACAACTGGTTACTTCATAGCCAAAGTCAATGGTAACGTCTACATAGAAGCTCCTTGTACTGAAATCGGCTTTACCAATCAGTCTGGTTACTCAACTTCTACTCCAGTCGATGCTTTTGTTGGAGCCCTCTCTTCTGGGTATGTACCAGCAGTTGCTTCAGGAAGTTGTAGTGGAGGTGGAGGGGGAGGTACACCAGCATGGTCTTGTGGCTCAGCTTTAGTAGACACACGAGACTCTAAGTTATATGCCACTGTTCTAATAAGTTCTCAATGTTGGATGCAGCAAAATATCAACGTTGGAACAATGACAGCAGGATCAGGTGATCAAGGCACGAGTCTTTCTTCTATAGATAAGTATTGTTATAACGATGATGAGGGAAACTGCACTCTCTATGGTGGCCTATATCAGTGGAACCAAGCCATGGGAGGTTCTACATCTCCTGGTGCTCAGGGCATTTGTCCAACAAACTGGCATATTCCTACGCATGACGAATGGACAACACTCGAACGATCTGTGTGTACCTCTGGAACCTGTGAGACAGATTTTCCATATGATACAAGTACACAAGGTTGGAGGGGAACTAATGAAGGAACAATCTTAAGAGATTCATCTGGCTTATTCAAGGCTGTTTTGTCTGGGTGGCGGTGGACAAACGGGTCGTTTGGTGCTGCGGATTATGGTACAGAGTTTGTGTCATCAACGGAAAGTGATGATACATTTGCTTGGGCTCGCGAACTTACTGGGTCCGATATTAATTCTAGCCGAGCTTTGAGTTATAAGACTTTTGGCGAGTCGCTACGCTGTCTTAAAGATTGATGTAGAGTGTAGTGTAAATTAACCTGTGTCTGTCTATAATTTCTTGCTCTGTTTTATCCCCACTACCCTCCATCTCTCTCTGCGGGGGGGCGTGATATACTTACTCCCACATATGAAGAACATTCGTAAAGGTTTTACATTGCTCGAAATCCTCCTAGTCGTAGCCATCATAGCCATATTAGCCGGTATAGTCATAGTAGCCATCAATCCAGCCAAACAACTAGGTAATGCAAGAGATGCACAGAGGAAAAGTGACATAAACACTATATACAAGGCAGCTAACCAATACGTCATAGACCATGGAGCCTTCCCATCGTCTATCACTACCACTCTTACCCCTATATGTGACACAGGAGGT
>CAIQCA010000159.1 GCA_903870235.1 uncultured bacterium | reverse complement strand
GGTACCGAGACTCTTTGCAGGGAAGGGTGTCAAATATCCAACGGCGAAAGATTTTTCGGCCTGTATCGACGGTGTGACGTCGGCCGAAATTGCATTGGAGATTGCTGAATCGCGGCTAGCCAAGCTCGAAACAGCCAATCGTCGCCCAGTCAATATCGATGAAGCACGCAAGTTGGCACGAGCATTTAGTCCGGAGCTTGTCAGTATGCATGTCTGATGTGGTGTCGGTGGGGATGTCAAAACCCACCGACTTTTTTTGTTGCATGAAATGCCAACAAAAAACCCACATTGCCTTTGCTTTGTGGGTATGTTTTTCGCGCCTTGTCTTGCGTCACGTTTCGCGCCTGGTTTCAAGCAGTGTTTTGGCTCCACTCATACGATTGGATGAATGCCTGAATGGCTTCCATCTGATCGACGCACACTCGGAGTGTTGCTTTATTGAGTGTCACACCAGCGGCTTGAAGTTTCTTCCAGATGGCGATGATGATTAGGCTGACATTGGCTTTGCCACCAACTTGGTACTTCTTGCCAATCTCGCGGAGTTCCATACGACCTCTCGGAGTGAGACCATTGGCAGCCTTGAATGCTTCCTTATGTTTTGCTGGCACAGGTAACGCATCCAAAGTGACGAGCACTTTCTCGACGATTTCTGAGCGCTCGATCAATGCCTCACGCGCCGCAACCAATGTTTCAGGTTTGATCGCGGCAACATCGGGGATGATTGAATGCCATGTCGCATCACCATTCTCTGTTTCCGCATTTGCCACCTCTTCATCGATTGACGTGTAGGTAACCACGGGAACACTCTTTACGTCAGCGACCACTTCTTCCTTAACGTTAAGCTTCTGTGCCAATTGGCGAATTGTAGCCGGACAGCCCTGGGCCGCCAGCATTTCGCTTGTCTTATGGATCTTGGCACGGAGTTCTTGGAAGGCGATCGGCTCGTAGATCGTGCTCTTGGTACTCAAAGCTGCTTCTTTGATGTACTTCCAAATCCAATCCTCTGCATAGGTTGAAAGTTTATAGCCTTTATGCCAGTCGAACTTCTCGACAGCTTTCATTAGGCCCATGCGGCCTTCTTGAATCAGGTCGTGGATCTCGAGTCCTCCACAGAGATGACGGTTGGCTTTCCAATAGCGGTAGGCCAGCTTGATGACCAAGCGATCATTGTGCTCGATCAACTTGTCGTAAGCTTTACGATCTCCATCAACAACGCGCTTCGCAAGTGCAATCTCCTCGTTACGACTTAGGAGAATGTTTTTGCACATTCGCTCTCGATATGAGAGCACAACTTCTTCGGTGCTACCGGACACGGTAGTGCGAGGCATCTTGACCTCCTTTCTCTTTTTTCGGAAATGGTTTTGCGAAGAACTTTTCCTACTGTTAATGTACTACTTTATGTATGCCTGTAAAGGGTATGGGGTGGATACACGGAGGACAAAAAGGATATGATCTGCGCATGAATTCGGTGTCTTGATTTGACATTGGGCCCTTTTTTTGATTAAATTACTCCTCTCGCGCGCGAAGTGCAGGACTGGCGCGTTTTTTAAAGAAAAATTAAAACAAATGGAAATCCGCAACATCGCAATTATCGCTCACGTCGACCACGGTAAAACAACTCTTACTGACGCCATCATGACGCAGTGTGGTCACGCTGACGAGGGAAGTATGGACTCAAACGCTCTAGAACAAGAGCGCGGCATTACCATATACGCTAAGAACACTTCGGTCATGTACAAGGGGACTAAGATCAACATTGTCGACACTCCTGGTCACGCTGACTTTGGTTCAGAGGTTGAACGTGTCCTCCGTTCGATCGATTGTGTGCTTCTGGTTGTTGACGCTCAAGAAGGTCCAATGCCACAAACTCGCTTTGTGCTGAAGAAATCTTTGGAGCTTGGTTTGAAGCCAATCGTCATTATAAACAAGATAGATAAACCAGCCGCCAATCCAAATCTTGCTCATGAACATGTGCTGGAACTTTTCTTGGAACTTGGTGCACATGACAAACAAATAGATTTTCCTACAGTGTATGCCGTTGGTCGTCAGGGAACAGCCGTTATGAGTTTGAAAGATGAAGCCAAGGATTTGGTACCTTTGCTCGATACGATTTTGAAGCATGTGCCACCAGCCAACACTCCAGAACAAGCCAGTAAGCCTCTTGCCGCTCAAGTTTTCAATCTTGGTTATGATAATTTTCTCGGTCGTATGGCAGTTTGTCGCATTTATGACGGGGTTATAAAGGCTGGTCAAAATGTCATAGTAAAACAAGATGCACACGTGGCCACTATTGCCGATGATGGTTCAACTGTTACGGCCGCCTCTTCGAATCTTTCTGTTGCCGGCAAGCTCACAAAGCTTTTTACTTTCGAAGGAAAGAAGCGCGTTGAAGTAAATGAAGCTTTCGCTGGCGACATTGTTATGGTTGCTGGATTGCCAGATGTTTATATTGGTGAAACCATTACTGACAATGAAAATACTCCGGCTCTTCCCGCTATCAAAATAGATGAACCAACCATTTCGCTAAATTTTTTGGTGAATAATTCTCCTTTTGCTGGTCAAGAAGGAACTTTTGTTACAGGCCGTCAGATCCGTGAGCGTCTAGAAAAAGAACTGGAGATCAACGTTGGTCTGAAAGTAGATTTTTCTGCCAACGATTATTTCAAGGTTTATGGACGTGGTGAACTGCACGTAGCCATTCTCATAGAAAACATGCGTCGTGAAGGTTACGAACTCCAAGTATCACAACCAGAAGTTATCGTGAAGGAGGAAAAAGCTGCAGACGGCAGCGTGACCAAAATGGAACCTTTCGAGGAACTGACTATCGATGTACCAGAAGGCTATGCTGGGGCTGTTATCGAAAAACTCGGTAAACGCAAAGCGCTTATGACAGAGATGAAAACTAGAGAAGGTTTGTCACGCATGCTTTTCGAAATTCCTACTCGTGGACTCCTCGGTTATCGTAGTGCTTTTACGATCGATACCAAAGGAGAGGGGATTCTCGCTAGTCGTTTCATAGAATTCCGTCCTTATGCAGGAGAGATCCAAAAGAGAGAGACTGGTTCCATGACTTCTATGGTTTCTGGTAAGTCACTCGGATTTTCTTTGTGGAATTTACAAGAACGCGGTCGTCTATTTATCGATCCTGCCACAGAAGTTTATCAAGGCATGGTTGTCGGTGATGTGGCACGTGGTGAAGATATGGAAGTAAATCCTTGCAAGGGCAAACAGCTCACCAACATGCGTTCTTCTGGTACGGATGAGGCTTTGCTTCTGACACCCCCTTATAAGCTTGATATTGAACGTGGTCTTGAGCTTATGCGTGGTGATGAATACCTAGAAATCACCCCAAAGAGCGTTCGTTTGCGTAAGAAGTTGCTTACAACCCTGGATAAGGCAAAGGCAAGGAGACATGATGGGTTTAAGTAAAATATTAGCCAATCATCTGTTAAAGCCTTGAATTTTATAGACACCCGTGTTAATCTATCCCCACTATGACAACCAAGATAATTACACCTGCAAACGTTGAATTCCGTAAGAAACTGGACATCCGCCCAGGTGATTCTGTTCGTGTTTGGCAGAAAATCGAGGAAGCCAAAGGCAAATTCCGTCTTCAGGCTTTTGAAGGTTTGGTACTGGCACGTAAGCACGGCAAAGAAGCAGGTGCTACTTTCACTGTGCGCAAGGTTATTGACGGTATCGGAGTTGAGCGTACATTCCCATTATATTCACCAATGATCGACTCTGTAGAGATGGTTCGTCGTTCCAAGGTTCGCCGCGCCAAGCTTTATTTCGTTCGTCGCGAGGCCGCCAAGGAGATTCGTCACCAGATGCGCCGTGTCATGAATGCCAAGTATGAAGAGGAAACAACAGAGGCACCGGTAGCCGAAGTTACCAAGGAAACAGTGAAGGCATAATTACTGCGCACGATGCGCGCCACGAAAACATTGGCCTAAAATTTTAATAAAAAACACCGCCTCGGACTTCCGGGGCGGTTTTCGTTTCAGACTTGCTCGATGGAAACTTTTGCGCGTTGATCCTCTGCAATCTTGGCATCCAAGATAGCTTGGACCGTCCTTCGTGCCTCACACCCAATCGAATCAATGTTCAACACCTGTTGCTGAGACCATATTTGACTAGTGAGGCCAGAAAAGAATAACTTGGTGTATATCAGCGCCTGATCGCCATTATCGAAAACTGCTGGAAGACTACAGCTCTTTCCGCAATGTTCCACCGTTGAGTCAACGAGTAGTCCAGTCAGCTTGGCATCTTCTGCGACAATTAGGGCAATAAGTCCGCTTGCCATGAGCGTGCCGCATGTTCCACAACGGAACTTCCAAAGATCGTCGTACGAGATCGGTAGCAACCTGATGATTTTATTCATTTTTCACATTCCTCTTCTAATAGGCTAGTTGATTCGAAAACTAAAGTCAACAAAAAAGGTCACCGCGCGGTGACCCGTTCAGCGATTCTTGGAGCGGTATTGGAGACTTCCACATCGATATTTTCTTGGTCCCAAACCATGGAGTTGTGTCTTTGAGGAATAACCTCAATTTTGTCCGCGTTTCTTTGCAGAAATGAGAATAGGATATCGATATCACTTTTTTCGGTACAAAGGTAAGGACCTTTGATATCACTTCTGCCGCAACGCAGACACCCATACCCACTATCGTATGGTACGACACCGACGAGATCTCCGTCCTCGTCTGTGACGACGAGCGCATATTTCGCATCAGTGATAAGGGATGCACACATTGGACAGCGAACCTCCCAGTTTCCTCCAGCTTTGTTCTCGATAATTGCCAGTCTGTTATTCAAAGCGTTTGCCTCCTTTTCTAATTTAAGCCTAGTTCAATCCGGCAGAGTGGTCAAGTTGCTTTTATGGATGTACCGGCGAGCATTTAGATGGTTGAAATTAAGTACCAACTCGGCTATGATTGGCGAACGAGAGGCAAGAGGTTTGTTGGGGTCGGGTTTGAAAATCAAATGCGCGGGTGGCGAAATTGGTAGACGCACTACCTTGAGGTGGTAGCGCCCGTTTGGGCATGGAAGTTCGAGTCTTCTCCCGCGCACAGATTACATCTCTCAAAGCAATTATAAGGCAGATTTTTGCGTTATAATATTCACATGCTTTATACCCGTAAAGGAGATGATGGAAAAACTAAAACTTTTGGATGTGACCAGCGCATCTCTAAGAGTTCGGCCGTGACTGAAGCACTTGGTGCTTTGGATGAGGTCAATTCATATTTAGGAGTAGTGAAAGTGAAAGCCGGTCAAGAAAAAGCTGAGGATCTGAAAAAACTGACAGCAATACTTCATCAAGCCCAAGAAAACCTGTTTATTATCCAGGCCGAAGTTGCTGGGGCCAAGAAAGCGGTGAGTGAAGAGTCGGTTAATGAGCTCGAAAAAGCAGTTGATTCCATAGAAAAATCTTTATCACCAATTAAAACCTTTTTTATAAGCGGTGGTACAGAACTTGCGGCTTCACTAGACTTCGCACGCACACTTGCGCGCAGGGCAGAGCGCAGAGTTATCGCTGTTTTTGAGGAAGGTCTGGTGAAAGTGGATGGGAATACGCTCGCCTATTTGAATAGGTTGTCTTCATTGCTTTATGCTCTTGCTAGACTAAGTAACCATATCTATGGTAAAAATGAGGAATCGCCGAAGTATTAGTTTTTTAGAAACTTGAGTACTTACCTTGAGGCACCATATATGATAAAGTTTGTACATGGATAATATTCAATGTGAATTATGTCGAAAGTGGTTTGATAGAAAAAGATCACAGGTGCTTTTGGCAAGGAGGCACTATTGTTCTGTTAAATGTCAAAATCTTGATAAGAAAAAGGGTGATATTTTTAGTTGTTTTTTCTGTGGGAAGAAGGTGTATAAGAAGAATAAAGATGTCTTGAAATCAAAAAGCAAGAATTATTTTTGTGGTATAAGGTGTAGTAACAAATGGATTGGAAGTCAACGTCAAGGATCAAATCACCCGAACTGGATCAATGGAAAGTTTTCGTATAAAAATATTTTAAGCAGAACTGGTACAAAAAAGATTTGCTTATTGTGTAATGAAGAGAATGTCCGTGTTATTGCTGTTCATCATGTTGATGGAAACAGAGATAATAATTCTATTACTAATTTAACCTGGCTATG
>CAIQCA010000158.1 GCA_903870235.1 uncultured bacterium | reverse complement strand
TTGCGCATATACCTATCCTGAACCCTGATTATAAGCATACAGATTATCAATACAACAGGTATCACGAACTGGAATACAATGAGGCTCTGCCTTAAGAAGGAGTAGCTCTGGCCGGTAACAATTTTAGCCTTTAATATTGAAACCGGATTTGACGATGACAAAAATAATGCGGGTAGTAATCCCGAAAACAAAGCCGTAAACATAGCAATCAGGATGAAGGCGAGAATGACACTGAACTCTGAAAACCGCAGGTGAATATCTCCTTCAAACATAGCATTGAAGCCAACCAGAAGAAGCCTGACAAGAATAACGGCGAAAAACATACTCGTCAGAATGAGAATAAAAGTTTCTCCAAGAAACTGCACTATTATTGACGATTTTGATGCGCCTGCAGCCTTTTTTATTCCAACCTCACGATAGCGCCTTATATTGAGGGCAATGGCAAGATTTAAAAAGTTGAAACAGGCAATTATGAGAATTGCGAATCCAATGCTGCCAATAATAACTACATTCTGCATCTCTTTCCAAACCCTTTTTTCGCCGGCATAGGAATAGAGGATCTTTTCCTTAAGCGGGAACAGAAACAATTCCTGGTTTAAAGTAGTTTCCTGTTTCTTAATTAAATCCTTTATCCGTGAATTGACCTTACTCACATTTGTATTCTCCCTGAACAATCCCCAAATCTGGCATGCCGACGCTCCTGTTTCATTTGCCCAGCCATTAGCAAGCAGGAAATGTGAAAATGGAATTACAAAATCGAATTGAAGCAGCGATTGTGAAGGGACATCCTTCAGTACTCCCGAAATCTTATAAACTTCCTCTTTTTGATCATCCTTGAGGGTTATCATTTTACCGGTACAATCGGCCGTTTCAAAAAGCTTCTTGGCCGTTCGTTCTGAAATAACAATTGAATTAATGTCGGATAACACAGTTTGGACACCGGTTGAGGCAAGAGGAAAAGAAAACATATTAAAAAACTCCTCATCGGCATAGATGCCATTTTCGTCAAATGATTTGTCTCCCGCCGAAATAGTATAGCCCCGGCTTGCAATCCGAACAAAGGATTCTATTTCGGGGATATTTTCTTTCACTACATCTTTAAGTGAAGCTGAGAGGGGTTCTTTAAGAAAGCGGTCACCATTAAAATAAGTCACCATTGCTTCAACCTCATACAGCCTGTTGTAGTTTTTATGGAACTGGTCGTAGCTACAGATATTCATGATATATAATACAGCGATAATTGCACTGGCAAGACCAAAAGTAAGGCACAGAAAGTTGAGGATACTATATGTTTTGTTACGCCAGAGCAGGCGGAGAGCAATTTTCAAGAATCTTCTGGTCATATTCTCATTTTTAGATCTATTTAACAGACTATTTACAAATCTATCACAACAACTCTGAAGAATCAAAATCATTATACCTCTCCGCGATTTGTATCTGCAACGCAGAAGATATAGCCGATGAAACAAGAAGTGTCCCTAAGCCTGAGTATAAAAGAATCTGAATCCCTGATTTTAACTTTTGTCATTTTAGACACTTAAAAATCCAGATCTTGATTCGTATCTCTTCGTAAATCTCTTCATGTTACACCAGCTATTTTCACTTTTCTTAAAATATTTCACCCGGACTTACGTCACTGAATTGTAGGATCACTTACAAAGAAGTAAGGCTAGAGACATCAACCACAATTTAACAACAACTAATTACATGAACGAAAAACATTCAAAGCCACCATCGACAAGTGAGCAGTTCAATAAAGTCTACAGTTTTCCCTATGTGCATTGGCTCTGGAGTGATATCCGAATTCCAAAAGAACTTACTGAGTTGGTTAAGACAAAAAAACCAAAAAGCAGTTTAGAACTGGGCTGTGGCCTGGGACGATATTCAACTTTTCTGGCTAATCAGGGAATAAGAGCAAGCGCTGTTGACTTCTCTTTTGTTGCCATTGAAAGGGCAAGGACTAATTCTGCCAAATATGAGAACAAACCGGAATTTCTTGTGGGTGACGTAACTAATCTGGAAACAATTAAGGGCCCGTTTGACATCTCCTTTGATGTGGGTTGCTTTCATTGTTTGAATGAAGTGAGTCAACAAAAATATGTCTCAGAGGTTTACAGACTACTGAAACCCGGAGGTACCCATTTGATCTGGGCCCTGGATAGTTCGCCAGGTGAGATGAACCTTAACCCTCCCTTTTTGGCCAAAAGTTTCGAAAAGGGTTTCCTCCTGGTGGATTCCATGTTCAGCAGGAGAAGAATTGTTGCCTCGCACTGGTATTGGCTTGTCCGTAATAAATAATGGCTGACAAATACAATATGATTACAGCAATAACTGATACCTGATCATTGATGGTGAGAACCTGCCTGAGGGAAGGGTAGTAATACTTACACGACGCGCCTTTATTTGGGATTACCATCGTGAAGGCTGGTAAACTCAAATGGTTAAAATCATATCTCCCTATGTCGGTATAAGCGGTGAATTCGTGCGAAAGAGTCTGAACAACAAAAAATATCTGAATAATGAATTAAAAAGATAAATTTGTTCTACCACTTTTCACCCTGTGAATGGTCTTTTAACAATGCCAGCTACTATATGGTCAGTTGACTCCGGGGAAAGATGGTTTATAATCAATGAAATGATGAATGATCCATCCAAAATGTCAGATCAGGAACATAAACCACGGATATTATCAATCGATGCACTGCGTGGATTTGATATGTTCTGGATTATTGGCGGAGGCGCTTTGATTGAAGGAGTGGCGAAGTGTTTTCCGGCAAAATGGCTTCATTTACTGGCCGGACAAATGGAACACGCTGTCTGGGCAGGTTTTCATTTTGAAGATCTGATTTTCCCTCTTTTCATGTTTATTTCCGGCGTCACAATTCCTATTGCTTTGCTTTCAAAACTAGAAAAGGTCAGCTCTAAAAAGGAAGTGATTTTAAAAATTGGCAAAAGAATGCTTCTTTTGATTTCACTTGGTATCATTTTTAATGGAATTTTACGTAACGGATTTTCAAACGCCAGGTATGCAAGTGTTCTGGGACAGATTGGCATTTCCTATTTTATTGCCTCACTTATAGTTATTTACAATAATTCGGTAAAAGCTCAATTGATTTGTCTTTGTGGCTTGCTTTCCGGCTATGCCATTTTACAATTGCTGGTTCCTGTTCCCGGAATCGGAGCCGGGGTTCTGACTCCTTCCGGTTGCATTAATGGTTATATCGACAGGTTGTTTTTGCCCGGCAGACTGGCTTATGGCGCCGATGCGGAAATGGTTAGCGGCAATGGCATTTTCGATGCTCTGGGCCTGCTTTGTATTATTTCAGCTACCGGTGTCACCCTGATGGGCTATTTTGCCGGGCGGATTCTACTACAGAAAGAATCAGAGCCAAAAAAGAAACTTGGCATCCTGGTGGCTGCCGGAGTCGGGCTTATTGTGCTGTCACTTTGTATCAGTCCATTTTATCCTGTTATAAAAAAATGCTGGACAACAACTTACAATATGTTTTCAGGAGGAATCAGTTTCCTGTTACTTGCTTTATTTTATTTAATCATAGATGTTTGGGCTTATAAAAAGTGGACACTTTTTTTCCGGGTTATCGGTACAAATTCACTCTTTATCTACCTGATTGTTGTTGGCAATTTGCTCAATGTGAGCTCTACAACATCCTCATTAATTGGTTGGATCATAAATCCTTTGGGCGAAAATAGCTCTCAATTGATTATGGGCATTGGTAATCTAAGCCTGGCCTGGCTCTTGCTTTATTTTATGTATAGAAAAAATATTTTTATGAAAGTCTGATTTTATGAAAGCCTCACAAAAACTATCAGCTGTTCTATTTTTATTCTTCTTCATTGGTTTCAGTGCAGAATCTGCGGATAGCTATCAGCAAAAAGGGTTCCGTGGATTTATGATCGATGCTCCCAGGGCTGTTGAAACGGTTGAATATTATTCAAAAAGCTAGCGATACTTCCATATTGACCTGGATCCTTGGCTTTGATATTGAGAGAAGCCGGGAATGGATTTGTACCGATCTCGTCCAATCCCTGCATTATGAGAGCATTGTCATTCCAACGAGTTTTAAATGAGACCAAGGCTTGGTCACGCGACACATAGGAAGTACTGGCAACTTGTGGCAAGACATTGATATCTTTTTGTAATGCCATGATGTCTGATTCGCCAGCATCGAGTGTAAAGTAAACATTGATATCCACCTTGTCTTTCACTTCCGCAAGCAAAGACCTGGCAAAGGCACTGGCAAATATGAGCCCTCCAAAAGAACAGAGAGATAAAGTGATAACTACGATAGCCGCAAACGAAAGAAAGCCATTTCTCCAAAAGTTTATGAAACCGGTGCGTGTTATGCGTTTTAGTGCTGTTAAAATCATGGTTGAATTATAGCATTTATCTATTATCTCAATTACAAAATATACTTGCCGGTCTTGTCATCTCTCACAATCTTCCCCTTTTCTATGGTAATCACTCTGCAACCGACTGCGTCAACGACTCCTTTATTGTGAGTAGTCAAAATAACGGTGGTGCCAAGCTCATTGATCTTTTTCAAAATACGAATAACTTCATAGGTGTTCGATGGGTCCAGATTACCGGTTGGTTCATCAGCAATGATAAGATCGGGTTGGTTCACGATAGCGCGAGCGATAGCTACACGCTGACATTCACCACCAGACAGTTCCTTGGGAAAATTCCAAATCTTATGACCGAGATCTACAAGGTCGAGCACATGTGGAACATCGGCGGCAATTTGGCTGTCGGTACGACCAGATGCTTCCATGGCAAAAGCGATATTTTCATAAACTGTTTTGTTGTGTATGAGGCGATAGTCCTGAAAAACCATACCAACACGGCGACGCAATTTACTCATAGCCCTCTTACTTAGTTTATTCACATTCAAAGATTCAAATGAGATCGTGCCGCTAGTTGGTCGATCTTCGGCGATGAGAAGCTTCATGAGAGTAGTCTTACCAGCACCAGAATGTCCCACAACTGTCACAAATTCCTTTGGTTCTACCCCAAAACTGACATTGTCTAGAGCCACGGATTTGTCTGGGTATATCTTGGTAACTTTGTCGTAATAAATCATATAGCTGATTATAACATTTTCTCGGCATCTATAAACTCCTGAAGATCTCCATTTAGGACTTTATCGACCTGACTAGTCTCTACTTCTGTACGATGATCTTTGACCATTTTGTAAGGATGTAAAACATATGAACGAATCTGATTTCCCCACTCTATCGAAGTGGTCGAGGAAAGTTGTGTACCTCGCTCTTTGGCAATACGTTCCTCTTCCATGCGTTTCCAGATCTTGCCACGCAAAATATCAAAAGCCTTTTCACGATTTTGGGCCTGAGATCTTTCCGAGGTCACATGTATAGAGATACCAGTTGGTTTGTGCACCAGGCGCACAGCTGTTTCGCGCTTGTTCACGTTCTGACCGCCGGGACCACCGGATTTGGCTATAGTAATCTCCACATCATTGTCGGAAATAACGATATCCGCCGCTGTAGCTTTTTCTAGCTTCGGTATAACTTCTACCATAGAAAAAGAAGTATGGCGTTTGTCGTTGGCATTGAATGGAGAAATACGCACCAGTCTATGAACCCCGGACTCATTTTTCAATGTTCCGTAGACACCCATACCTGAAGAAGCCTCTGGGCGACCAGACACCTCCACGGTCACATTTCTATAACCGCCATGGTCGTTCGAGTTTGCGTGAACTACAGACCAATTCCAACCTTGAGAATCTGCGTATTTGCTATACATACGTAAAAGGATTGCCGAAAAATCCTCAGCATCGTCGCCGCCAGCACCAGAAAGTATAGTAAGTATGGCATCGCCTTTGTCGTGTTTACCAACGCCAGCGAGTTCGTTCTTGAGAGCTTGTAATTCTTTTACCGCGGCATGTGCGCGTGCTTTGTCATTCCAAAAGTCTGCGGCTCCCATGTTGGCCTCTAATTCTGCTATTTTTTCTTGGATTTTTTCTTTTTGATTATTCATCTCTAAAATATATTTTCTGACTGAGCCAAAGCCCGGGATCGAACCGGGGACCCTCGCTTTACGAAAGCGATGCTCTACCAACTGAGCTACTTTGGCACACGGTGCTATCTTGGCCCGCTAACAATGCATTCTACCAAAACAGCTACTTTGGCACCTGGAGCCGTTGGCCAGAATTGAACTGGCGACCTACTCCTTACCATGGAGTTGCTCTACCATCTGAGCTACAACGGCGATTCCGCCATGATACTACTATAAGACTGGATTTTCAATCTTAATTGCTGCCCCCGGCGCCATTTTTTGAGCCACTTTTCTCTTTTCAAACATGAGCCCCAAGAAAGCTCCTATAACAAAATAGTAGGCTAAAGTCGAAATTATATATACTGTCGGATAATTGAGCATCGGGTCAGACAGAGGCGATGACCAAAGTGGCATCAGAGAGTTGTTAAATATATTTTCAACAACTCTAGCAAACGGTGCTATACAAGCCACCCCATTACAAGTCTGATAGAACAAAGATGGAACCAGTACTAATTGAAAAACTACAAATAGAAACGCGATACTAGCTGATATGGAACCGCCTTTGGCCCAATACGCCCAGTTTTTCCAATGATTGTGATCGTGAATGTAAGACATGAAGACCTAAAAATTAAATGGAAGGGGTTGGTAATTCTTCCAGAACACCATTGTTGATATAGAAGTTTTTAGTAATACAAACGGAAGGCGCTGTTGTAAAAGGTTCTTCGGGTCTGCGATCACAGTAATTGAACTCTGCATGTCCATTGGAAATACTGATGCCTTGAGGAGCAATTCTGTCCCCTAAAAATATAGAATTGGTATTTGTATATTGATCATTATTCTTCACAAAAGCTACAGCATAGAAAAAAGTTCCACTACCACCAGAATCTTGAGTTACAAATGATATCATTGTATCTGCCCCAGCACCAATATCACCATAGACCGATCTTCCAAATACTTTAGTAACCGTGCTGGTAGAAGTAGAAAAAGATGTTTTGTCAGTCGAGGAATATACCTGATCGCTACGACCACCGAAAATATCTGTGAGATTTATCACATATATAGCGGTAAGGACGACAAGGATCGCAAAAGCCGCTAGATAGTAATGTGGTCTTTTATAGCCGTGACGAGTCATGTCTGACTATTATAACACTTACTTTAAATATTCGGCCAGTTTTGAAAAAGCGATTTTCCTCATACTAATCTTATTCTTGTCTTCGCGTGACATTTGGCCAAAAGTCTTATCATAGCCGTCTGGCATGAAAATTTTGTCCCAACCAAAACCCTCATCTCCTAAGGGCTGGACGATAGTTCCCTTAATATCTCCAGAAAAGTACTCGACAACACCATTTTCGCTAATATAACCGATAAGCGTCTTAGCCAATGCCTTCCTATTCTCGTACTTAGAGACCAATTCGGCCACACCTTTATCACCCAAGGCCTGCAAAAACCATTTTATAAGAGGACCCGGTAAACCATTTAGTGCCTCAAAATACAGAGAAGTGTCTTCAACAATATATTCTCCTTTGTGATGTTTATAAGCTTCTTTGAGCTTAGCTTCAATAATCTTCTCTGCATCTATTTCCTGAATTTCATTTAAATCCATCTCCTTACCAATGATACCTGGAACAATGCTCTGAGCTTCACTCAACTTCCCTTTATTCCCTGTTATAAAAATAATGTTTCGGTTTTGCATATAACTATTATAGAGCATTTTACTGGTTTTGTATAAAAAGATTCCGTCGCGAGGTACGCGACGGAATCGATACTTCTAGCTGGTCACAGCGACCAGCTTGCATGCCGAGGTCAGAGCTTCCCGAATGTCTCCAACCTTCTCAAACGGGAAGTTCTTCTTGTTCCGCATCAGGCAGGTTTGGACTTCGCTCGGGGTGATGCGCAGGGCGAAGACTTCGCCTTCTTTGCACACCTTCTTCACGTTGTCATTGAGCGGGCAACTAGCCATCCCGCAGCGCTTCCAATGGCGCCAGTCCGGAACCAGGATCTCCCAGTCAGGACCAGTGAACAGTAAGCGGTGCTTGCCATTCACCTCAATGATGCGACGCACAGCCCCGGGAAACCGCGAGATGCGCTCCTCGATCTCTTCGATCGGGATCACGTCCGGTTCCGCGATCGGAAGGGCCGGTAGAACCGCATGAACACGGAAACCTAAGCCAAGCCGCTTGGCGAAACGTGCCATGTCGAGGATCTCGTCTTCATTGCGCTTCGAGAACGCGGTGACGATCTTACTGTCAGTCTTGAACTTCGACAGAAGCTCGATCCCCCGCATCACTTCATCGAACGAGTCGACTCCCACAATCTCTTCATTCTTCTTCCGATCCAGAGATTGCAGGGAGACATTGGCACGATCGATACCGGCTTCAATCAATTTCACCAGGTCACGTTCCAAATACAGACCGTTAGTGGTAAAACTGATCTCCGCGCTCGGACAAATGCTTTTGATCTCCGCAATAACATCCGCCAGACCCTCATATTCGAGGGGCTCGCCGCCAGTGAACTTGAAGGAATAAATCCCAAGCGACATGGCGACGCGCACAGCCTCGATGACCACTTCCCGACTCAATTCAAAGCCAGGCGATTCTGCATCACCTTCACGGTGGCAGAAGTAGCACTTGAAGGGACAACGTTTCGTAAGGACGAAACGCAGGTACATCTCTTCGATCCTTTTGACCATATTTTCTTCTCCTTCTGCACCAGGTGGTGCCAGTTAATATTTCTTAGTTTTCAGTGTATTTTGCTTGTATTCCCTTGTCAGAGAGCAAGCAACCCATTGACCAATTATACACACTTTTGAATAATTGTCAAGTGATTATCGACAAGTATTTCTGCCCCCAAGAAAAATCCTAAATGCGCAGCCAAGCGGGGTCGAACCGCCAACCTCTCGCGTGACAGGCGAGTGCTCTAACCAGTTGAGCTATGGCTGCATGAGTACTGCAATAATGTATCAGAAAATGAGTAAAAAACAAAGCTTTCTCAAATGTGTCGGCGGGAGGGATCGAACCTCCGACCTTGGGCTTATGAGTCCCACGCTCTAACCAACTGAGCTACGCCGACATAGTGCCTTGTATC
>CAIQCA010000157.1 GCA_903870235.1 uncultured bacterium | reverse complement strand
CAAAGAATATCCAATAAGCCCTGTTCGAAGATTGGTTTGTAGAATTCATTGAGCAAGCTCATATCATAATGTTTTTCTTTTCTCAAAGAAATGACTTTTTGCATTGGTTCTTCGAAGGGGAGTTGGTTGAATACATTCTTACCTTGTTTTTGTAAATATTTTACGACAGTATTCATACGTTCCATATTTTTCTCTACTGAACCGGCGCCACCAGTTGATATTGGTCCGCATAGTTGGATAACTGGTTTGGGGATTCTTTTAAGGATAACTTTGGCGATCTCAAACATTTGTTGATAAGTCGTGACTTTCTTTAGTGCCTCCAGATCTTCTTTTGTGAAGTAGTATTCATTCATGGTGGCATGATTGTAACATAAATAATTTAAAAAACGCACCGAAGTGCGAAGTTGGGGTAGATATTTATACGCGCAACAACCCGCCAAAGAAGCGGGTTGGTGTGCCATAGCGGTTCGTCTCTACTTTTAGGAAGGAAGAAACCAAAAGGCAACGTGGTGTCCTATAGCTGGCGGGGAGCCAGCTTTTTGTATGGACCCAAAAATGTGTGTTAGGGATCTTTTCCAGGAGAGACGAACCTACTACCATTGTGGTCTCGTATATGAATTAGTCAATAGCGGGCAGTGCATTAAACAGTGCAAATGCTGTTTACAAGCTGTTGATAGCTTCTTCGATACGCAATAACTGGTTGTACTTAGCCACGCGGTCAGTTCTAGATAATGAGCCAGTCTTTATTTGACCAACCCCTGTGCCCACAGCGAAGTCAGCGATTGTGACATCCTCGGTTTCACCTGAACGGTGAGATATTATCGAGGTATATTTGGCTTTGTCGGCCATGGCTATGGCGTCTAAAGTCTCTGTAACGGTGCCAATTTGATTGAGTTTGATCAAGATAGAATTGGCCACATTTTTCTCAATACCTTTGGCTAAACGTTCGATATTTGTGACAAAAAGATCATCACCAACCAATTGGATTTCTTTGCCAAGTACTTTTGTTAGTTTCACGTAACCGTCCCAGTCATCTTCGGCCAGACCATCTTCTATAGAAATGATTGGATATTTCTTTACCAACTGTTCATACCAAGCGATTATTTCATCTGAAGAGAGAGTTTTGTTATCGCGGGCCAAAACGTATTTATTTCCTTTGAAAAATTCGGTAGCGGCGACGTCTAGGGCGATCGCTATCTGTGAGCCAGCTTTGTAACCAGCGGTGGTTATCGCCTCCACGATCAGATCGAGAGCAGCCTCATTTGAAGGAAGGGAAGGAGCAAATCCGCCCTCATCACCAACTGTAGTAGTTAGGCCACGTTTGTTCAAAATCTTTTTCAATGTGTGGAATATTTCTGCACCGGCACGTAGTCTTTCGGAGAAAGTTTTCAAACCTATAGGAACGATCATAAATTCCTGAATATCAGTAGAATTTTCTGCGTGCTGGCCACCATTGATGATATTCATCATCGGTACTGGCAACTTCAAAGGTTTTCCAGTTTTTGAAATCTGATTGAAGTATTTGTACAGAGGTATTTTGTCACTGGCAGCAGAAGCGTGAGCAAAAGCCATTGAGACACCGAGAATGGCATTGGCACCGAGTTTACTCTTGTTGGCGGTACCATCTAGGGCGATAAGTGTCTTATCAAGTGTTGTTTGGTCAAACTCATTGTTTACTATCATCTTTGCAATTTCGGTATTTACGTTTGTTACTGCCTTCAAAACACCTTTGCCCCCATAACGAGTGCCGCCATCACGAAGCTCTATAGCTTCATGGCTTCCTGTCGAGGCTCCAGAGGGAACAGCCGCACGACCAAATGAACCATCTTTGAGTGTAATTTCCACCTCAACCGTAGGATTACCACGAGAATCCAAAATCTCACGTGCGTGCACGGATTTTATATTTTTCATATTGCAATATTAATTCTAATGATTGAATTATATAGATTTTAAGCGGTAAATTCAATAGGGTAGGTATTTGATCGGTTATGTGTTGACATTGGCGTTGTTTCGGTTTATACTTGTGACAGTTAAATATTGCTCTTTTTTCGACTTAGCGTTCAGGAGACCGGATGTTCTTCAGAGGGGTTCCCCACCCCCACCTCCTTGGCATTCGGCTCCTGAACGCAATTCCACAAGATCATTGATCTTGCACAGGGCTGTTGCATATTTCTGGCACCAGCTCTGTTTCTTTTTATGACAAAACTATGTTACTTTTTACATATGAACAGCAGTCACAAAAAATCAATTCAAAATAAATCAGACAAACCAAGCGGGACTTCTTGGGGTAATGTGGCTGTTTGGTATGATAACCTTATGGAAAAATCCACGGACTCTTATCAGGAGAAAGTAATTTTGCCGAACCTTCTACGTATCATCGATCCTAAACCAGGACAAAAACTTCTGGATATTGCTTGTGGTCAGGGATATTTTAGTCGGGCTTTTTATAAAAATGGAATGCAGGTCACGGGTTGCGACATCTCTCTAGAACTTATTGACTTGGCCAGAAAGAATTCACCAAAAGAGATTACTTATTTTGTGGCACCAGCTGAAAAGGTGGCTGACAACATTACACCAGAAGAAAAATTTGATGTGGCCCTGATCGTCTTGGCTATCCAAAACATAGAAGATATGCGTGCCGCCTTTGTTGAGAGTGCAAAACTTCTAAAAACTGGTGGACGACTTGTCTTGGTTATCAATCATCCAGTATTTCGTATTCCACAAAATTCGAGTTGGCAGTGGGATGCTCAATTGGGTAAACAATACCGTCGCATCGATTCGTATATGACAGACAGTAAGATAAAGATAGATATGGCACCAGGAAAATCTGCCAGCGCCAGTAAATTTTCCAAATCAGCTGCACAAAATACAGTCTCTTTTCACCGACCTCTCCAGTCATATTTCAAAGCCTTCAATTCTGCCGGTCTTTCAGTGACACGTCTCGAAGAATGGATTTCTCACAAGCAAAGCCAAGAAGGCCCACGTGCCAAGGAGGAAGATCGTACAAGACGGGAGATACCTCTCTTTATGTGTATCGAAGCACGTAAAATCTAAATTAGAAAAATCCGCTTGAGATGGCGGATTTTTAATTGGTGTCTTTTATTGTTAGTACTGGATACAAAGCAAACAAAGTTAGTACTCCGATCAATATGAAATTGTAGGGATGTAATTCGGTGCCTTTTGTGAACCATAAAACAAATAGGGATATGATTGGTGCTATGAAATACGAAATAGGCCTGGTTATACGGAATAAACCGAGAGCGGCAGAATCGCGGGAAGAAACAGTTTTGAAGAAATAAGTCTCTATCATTATCTCTGCTGATGCGGCTCCAATTCTGGTTATAAAAAGAAGCAATGCCCAAACCGCAACATCTGGGATTGTGACAAAACCAAGGGCTATCGTAGAAAGTCCCATTATAAGAAAGCCAAT
>CAIQCA010000156.1 GCA_903870235.1 uncultured bacterium | reverse complement strand
TTGCATAACGAACTCCTTTCAGGTAATTGTTCTGTGCGAGTGGCTATTCCTAGCCTTTCTGCACGTTGTTTTGTCAATTCTGGTTTTTATACTAGTCTTCTTTTTAAGAAATGCAAGGTGGTAGTTGATAACAAAAAGCAGCGATGTTGGGCATCGCTGCTGCTAAGAACTTAATGTGTCGATTACGGCAAGACTGACCATCTCTACCAATCCGTCTACAACCTCGATGTTTGGTTTCGGGCCACCTTGGAACAACGCTGTTTGAGTCTGTTTGCATATTGCTCGAACTTCATTGAAGATGGTTCTCTGTGAAGGGAATGCCTCAAGTATGATCTCGAGTATTACGGCACCATTCTGATGTTGCTTATAATACCTAGAGAATAGGGAACAGCTAATGGCGTAAGAGGTATTTCCTAAAGCCATTACCAGGTATCTTAAGTCATTACTTTCACAATACTGGGCCAAGAAACTATCAACTGCTTCAATGTTCCATAGAGACCAATTACCGAGAGCATCAATTGCTCCGATCGGAATCCGCTCTTCCAATAATTGTTTTTGAAGCCCATAGAACCATTCCTTGTCGCCTGTTATGACTTTACCTTTCAGTAAAGGTTCGGTCGCTGTTGGATGGCGATCGATTAGAAACTGACCAAATTCTTGGACAGTTGTCTCCCAGCTGTCTTCTGGCCACGATGGGGAATATGGAGCCGGCTCGACTCCGTTTTCCAAGATAACTACTCTATCGATGTCGTTGCCATTCCTTCTGCCATATTCAATGATAACTCTTGAATCTAGATCACTTATTTTCATAGAACTCTCCTAAAAAATAGAGGCCCATCCTGTGACGGGCCTCCGATGTCGACTCTTGGGCCTACCACCCTGGTTTCCATAGGGGGCGAGGACCAAAATCGCTCAACCGTGACTGACCGAGCACTGGGACGTGGTTCTGTTGGAACACCGGGCCACCGCGTACCAGACTGTTGTCCGGAAACGCTAAATGGAGATGGTGATCCTGATGCAAGAACCCTTGGTTACCCATGTG
Organism: uncultured bacterium; assembly: GCA_903870235.1. Lineage (GTDB taxonomy): Bacteria > Patescibacteriota > Minisyncoccia > Phycocordibacterales > PALSA-1337 > C7867-002. The sequence continues at coordinate 1,638 of CAIQCA010000156.1, read as the reverse complement.
GGCCGGGGACACCGAGTGAACGAAATGAGTCTGTTTGAACTGTGAGCTCATCGAGGTACTCCTTTCGATGTTTACATCTCCCAACGTCGTGTCGGAGATCTGCTAAAATGCTACCACCAGTATCATTGCTAGTCAACCACGTAAAACAAGTACAAAAAAAGTCCGCCTCGCAGGAAACGAACTTCCTTTGAGACGGACTTACCGTCACCAATCCAATCTTGCTTAGGCCGTTGCCAGAGCAAGTTCGAATTGTTTGATGTACTGATCCAAGAACCGACCCTTGTGTGATACCGGTATCTGGATCATGACCGTTTGCATGGGCGCATTCGAGTCGCTAATCCTCGAATTGAACCATGTTATCTGGCTGATCGGGAGTCCGATTGCTTTGCACGTGGCGTTGAATATGCCACGGTCAAAGAACAATTCCGGATGCTCGGCCAACACTTCATCCACCTTGGTACCCGGCCAGACCGTGGTCTGTTCGGGCGTACAGTGCACAATCTCCACCGACTCGATCGTGGCTGCGAATGCGTCAGCGATACGACCGAGTTGTTCTTCGAGCTGTGCATCGATGTCGATCATGTACGTCCGCGGGACTTTATCCCAGTAACCGGTTACAGCCACGCACTGGATGAGGATACCAAACGCATTCTCATCATGGAACTTGATCAGCCCCGTGGACGACATCAGGGTGATGTTGAGAACCTGCCGCGGACGATCTTCGCGGAATCTGATCCGCAATGTCGCACGCAAGCCAGCACTTTTTAGGATCTCGAAGACTTGCTTTGCCGACGTGACTGCCTTGGCGCCGATCGGATGGCCAGCCACTTGTTCCTTGGCAATGCGTTGGATTTTCGCACTGTATGATGTCCGGTTGGCGAGCACCATCTTGGTCGCCTTATGGGCGCGCTCTTTGTCGAACTTGATCAGCTGCATGTAGATTCCCAACAGGGGACCTTGCGAAGACTGCGCTCGTTGGAACATGGCCAGTCCATCTTCCGCCGTGATATGGCCGAGACCTGTGTTGATCATTACCATTTTGCTTCTCCTTTTCTTGGGTTTGAGGTGTGCGTTCAATTGAACGCAAGCCGCATTATTATGCATTCCAAAGTATCATTTTCAGCCCATACGGTAGCACATATTAGAGCTATTTGTCAAGTATATTTATACCCATATTTTCCACGATTTCAAAGCACTTGACTTCCTTTTGTAATCCTGTAAACTAGCCCTTACGTCTCATAACAACGCAAAAAGTGCCTTGTTAGGGGCGCTAGTAAAAGGAGTTCGTTGAAAATCTGTAAAACATTATATTTCGTCAGGAAATATAATGTGAGAATGTATTAAATTACGTTTTTGAAACCCTGCTAACCCAGGGTGACAAAAATTGGTTGCCATTTACTCTTAGCGGGGTAGTGGTGACATAGTGCAAGTTACGAATATTCAAAAAATGATTTAAGTCACACATAGATTCAATGTTGTGATGAGAGCTAGGACGACACAGTGAACTTATTTAGAAAGAAATATTTCGCGCGACCTCAAAAATTGCGACGACATTAGCGCTTTCTATTTTGTTCCGTTCACTTATAGTTAAGAGTTTGATCCTAGCTCAGGATGAACGCTGGCGGCGTGGATAAGGCA
>CAIQCA010000155.1 GCA_903870235.1 uncultured bacterium | reverse complement strand
ACGTAATCAAGGCGTAGAAGACGAAGGCACTAACGCGACCTTCGAATTCGAATGAATCTAAAAGGAAACCCCGTACGAGCCCGGAGGGGAGTACGGGGAGGGGGTCATTTTGTATTGTGTTTGATGAATCATGGAGGAGGGGTGGCGTCATTAAATTTCTTTGACCATATCGATAATTAATGATATGAATATCTTGAATCCTCTAGTTGTTAGGGGAACAAAAATATGGAGGTAAATGAAACCAGTAAGGTTCACTCAACACGCATTCGATCGGATTAGTACAAGATTGCGTCTGTCGCACAAAGAAGTTGCTGATATCATCGATTCTGGTCGGGCGATACCGATTGGCCAAGAGCAAGGATCTACGAAGACCCACCTGATGTTCTTTAGCGAACCGGATAAACAATGCTTTATCGCGATTCAAAACAGTGAAAATGGTTGTGTCATCACAATCTTGCCACTGGATTATGTACACGGCTATAAAATTCCTTGGTGGGTTGTACATAAACTGATAACGGGTCGTGGCATAGCGCCAACACCGGGTGCTGAGGGGTCTGTCACAGAAGTTTTGCCAAGAGGAGAAGAAGCAAACATAGTAAATCCGAATACTATGTTTCACGTACTCATTCTCTTCGAGAACCACGTGACTCAAAAAATACGTACGATCAAGTTTAACATTCCGGTAAAAGACTATCCCAATTTCGTGTTTTATCCGCAGCTGCTTGTCAGAGAGTCGGCGGTCGATCATCAAATTAGGGAGAGAATCTTTTTCCACTTAGATCCTTCTTCCGAATCAATTCTAAAGATTATGGTGCAGGTTGGACGTCACGGCATGTTGGCGTCCATAGATACCTTAAGTTACAAATGCAAGTTAGTGAAATAGGCAGAGTGATCTGCCTATTTTTGTTTTGGACTAATACGGTCCGTGCCAAAAACCGCCAGGCATGTTGCTGGCGGCTTTTCTTTTTATAAATTTTGGCGTGCAAAAGGAGAATTACTTCTTAGCTTTCTCCTTTTTGGCAGCGGATTTTTCTCCAGCCTCAGGCTTCTTGTCTTCTTTTGTGGACTCTTCTGCCTTTTCTGCAGGCTTCTCGATTTCTTTTTCAACCTTCTCTATTTCGGCTTTAACTTCTTTGGTATCCTCGACATCTTCATCGGCGTCAACATCAGCTTCGGCTACATCAGCACCAGCAGAAGACTTTATGTCAATCTTCCAGCCAGTGAGTTTAGCGGCTAGACGAACGTTTTGACCACCCTTTCCAATGGCGAGTGACTGCTCGTCTTCTGTAACAGTGACGATGGCACGGTGAGCCTTCTCATCGAGTTCCAAACTGATAACTTCAGCAGGAGAGAGGGCCTCTTCTATAAATAGAGCAGGATCCTCATTCCATTCGACGATATCTATCTTTTCACCAGACAGTTCACTGGTGACTGTTGAGACACGAACACCACGTTGACCAACCATGGAACCGATCGGGTCGATGTGTGCGTCATGTGAAACGACGGCAATCTTCGAACGAGAACCAGCTTCACGGGCGATAGCTTTGATCTCGACTACACCGCTGGCGATTTCTGGAGTTTCTGTTTCAAAGAGTTTAGCCAAAAACTTTGGATGTGAACGTGAAAGTTTCAAGACGATACCGCGAGGTGATTCCTCTACGGCGTACAAGTAAGCGCGGATACGATCGCCAGTCTTCCAGCGTTCACTAGGTATTTGCTCTTCATAAGGTATAAGTCCAACGGCGCGGCCCATATCAATATGGACCATTCCACGCTCAACACGCTCGACGATACCGGCGACGATCTCACCTTCTTTCTGACCATATTCACCCATAACAGAAACCTTTTCGGCTTCACGAATCTTCTGGATGATTATCTGTTTAGCGGTTTGTGCGGCAATGCGTCCGAAATCAGCCTTGGCTTCTAGAGGGAAGACAAGCTCATCACCGACGACGGCATCTTTCTTGATTCTGCGAGCATCTTCTATAAGCATGTGTTGCTCGGTGTTGAAACGAATCTTGATATCTTCAATGGCTGCATCCTTGATGTCCTCATGGCCAGCTTCCTCGTCACCCTCCATGATGACCTGATTGCGATCAACGACAATCTTCACCTGCCAGAATTCTGTAGCTCCAGTGTTTTGATCAAATGAGGCGCGAACTATCTGGCCTTTCTTTCCGTATTCTTTCTTGTATGCCGTGGCCATGGCCATAGCGATAGCTTCCCAAGTTTTTTCCTTTGGGATTCCACGCTCTTCTTCGAGTTGTGCGACTACTGAATTTATCACTTTGAGATCAAACATATATTTAATTGTTATTTATTTTTTATTAAGTTTTTGGACCAGGTCTTTCGCGCTTTTGTGTTATTTTAATGGCGCTACAGAGCCTTTCTAACAAATTAGTCCGCCTTGCGGGCGAACTGATTACGAGAATAATGTAGCATAGTGGGAGAGAAAAGTAAAGGGCTTTAAAAACTGCTTGAAAATAAGGGGAAGGGTTGTATAAACGGAACCTTGACTTTGGTAGTCTATTTATGACATTATCTTTGCCAGAGGGGATATAGTTCTAACTTACAACGTGTTGGTTAACAAAAATGGAGGTCAAAATGGGGGCAACCCTATTAGCTCGTCGTTCAATCGTGAAGAGTCGGTCATTGAGTTTCCAGAAGTCTTCAGTCGGTATCCCAGGATGTCCGGAAGTCGCCAAGAGTGCTTGCTTTCGACATCCAGGCTTCATTCAACCGGATCCGGAGATCTACGAAAATTTGGCGCCAGTCTTGCCGGCCGTTGGTCCGGGGATATGGACTCGTTGCCAGATGCTCGATGAGAAAGATGCTGGTGATCTGTTGTACATCGCCATGATGGCGCTAGGGCTCGACGAGTCCTTGGAGAAATTTGCCGACGATCTGATCCTCTACGGTTTGGATTTCAGTCCGCTTCAAATCGAGCTGTGTATCGACGCGATGTTGAGGGCTGAACCGGTCGGTGGTGACGGTTTGCTGGACTTAAACGGCGCCGACAATTATTTCTTCGTCAACAACGGCGGTCACGATGTCACCAAGCCCAGTGTTTCGGTGGTGACACTGCATTGGAAAAACGGCCGAGATGCTACAGGAATCAGACCGGATTACTATCCTTTGCAGGGACTCGCTGGT
>CAIQCA010000154.1 GCA_903870235.1 uncultured bacterium | reverse complement strand
GCCGGTCTTGGTATCTTCTCAGTCAAACAGCGTGCAGCTCGTCAGGCACGTAATCCTCGCACAGGTGAGGCTATCAACGTTCCAGCTATGAAGGTTCCAAAGTTCCGCGCCGCAAAGGCTCTCAAGGACGCAGTGAAATAAATCTGCATCTAGTATTTCAGTAAAGCCTTACAGGCCTTCGACAGCCCGTCTCGCTCTACTACTATCGAACAAAAGGCCGCCTTAGGGCGGTTTTTTGTTTTCTGCTATAATGCCCCTGCCATGACCGAATGCCATACCCTACTTATCAGCGATATTCATATCGGATCGAAGATCTGCCGCACAGAAAAGGTTATAAAGTTGCTAGAAACGGCTAGTTTTAAGGCCCTTATCATCAATGGTGACCTTTTTGATTCCAAGATCATAAAGGCCTTCAACAAAGACCATTGGCGCCTCATTTCCCTACTTGCCGATATAGCTAGTAAAAAAGAAGTAATCCTCGTTGGAGGTAACCATGGCCGTGAGCTCGACAATATAGTTAAAAATATGGGAATAGAAATCAAGGATGACCATTTCTTCACTATTGGTACAAAAAAGATTCTATGTCTCCACGGGGATCAATTTGATCCCTTTGTTACACATATGCCTATGACATCACGCGTCTTTGGTAATATTTTTTACAATTTACAGAAACTTGACGGCCAAGACCAGGAATCTGCCATGTTAGTAAAAAAGTTCAGCAAGCGTTTTCTCGGTATTACCTCTGGCCGACAAAAGAACCTGGCTACAAGACATGCCGCCAAGGAAAAGGCCGACATCATTATTTGTTCTCACACCCACATACCGCACATCGGTACAAAAAACGGTATCCTTTATATAAATTCAGGATCATTCTGCGAACATCCCTGTACTTTTGTCGCCATAGATAAAAACGGCAAAGCAAGATTGGAAAAGATCTAATTTTTATAAAACTCCCCTTCTTTGTAATTCTTGAAAATCTTTTCACTGGGTTTGAAAAGTGGTTTAGGCAGTCTATTCAAATCGAACCATTCCCACTTCGTTATTTCATCTGGTTCCATAACGCGCGGCTCACATGAAAGCGGTTGGTCGGTTTTGATCGATTTTCCTTCTTTGATCTCGCACAACATTCCAGCAGTCACAAAATGTGCATCCGGCACTATATCGTTTGTCAGACTTATTACTTTCAAGTCTTGCGGCTCTATCTTTACTCCAATTTCCTCCATAACTTCTCTGCATGCACCCTCTTCAAAACTTTCACCAAAATGTAACTTGCCACCAGGCATAGTCCAAGTTCCTTCGCCATGCAGAGCACTACCGGCTTTCACTGAGTCAAAATGGCGCTGACCAAGAAGAACTTTTCTGTCTTTCAGGATCATGACACCAAAGCCGATACCCATTTTCTTTGTGGTTGTTTCTGACATATCAATAATTACTATCGCCCGGCGATAAATGCAGAATTACGCAGCCATTTTCTGACTACCTCCTTTTTTATACATCTCATCTCTGATTTGAGTAATTCCTTTCAATATAGCAGCGGCATTTGGAATATCTATACCTATATATCCCCCATATTCTCTCATTGACTCTGCAACCTCAGCTCTTGTGTGTGTACCGAAGTCACCGAGAGCTACAGGAACAAACTTACTGTACTTTTGATACTTAGGATCACCACTCATAAACTTCAAATAATATCCCAAGTGTGTCTTTAGGCCTGGAACACTATTTTTTACTTGGAAAAAAGGTAAACCTGGCTCTTCTGTTTCTATGTCTACACCTCCATCCCCAAATCCTCCGACAATCTTGCCGTCTGGAGCGAAAAGTTTAACATATGCCAATTCCAATTCTCTGCCAACAAACTCAGAAGATACTGGACCGTTAGTAACAGAACTCTGTGGTACTGAATTTTGGATCCTTTCATGATTAGCCATAATATTTTAAATAATTACTAATACCAGGCATTATACAACACCCGATTGACTAGTTCAAGTATGTATGCTAAAAAGAACATAGAGTTCAACAGAAAGGAGTACCCAATGAATTCAGGACAAACTGAAATCGAAAAATTGAAGCGCGAAAATGCCGTCATGTTGGCCATGATCGCCGCCAAAATTAACGAAAAGGAACATCTGCCGAATCTAAACTCAGCAGAATTCGTACGACAGCTGGGACGTTTCATAAGCGGCCCAGAATTCAGACCGCTCTTGGTTCGCTTCTCCGAAGTAAAGGAGATCATGCGAAAAGCATCTGCCACGGCTCTTGAGACACAGATCCGTGTTGGACGTACCGCGTCAGGATAAAGTTGCTACTACTCCTTTTGGGGAGGGTAGCATTTTTTTGTTAAGAAACTATATTCTTCATCGAACTATCCAATCTCCTTGCTTCTGCCCAGGCTAAGTTGTATATCTTTTTCATAGCGTCGGCAATTTCGGCACTCTCGATTATGATGCCGAGCTTCTCACGCCAAGAAGCAATCATAACCTTGTTATCATAAACGTTAATCTCCGGAGAAAAATAGTATTTGTCGGCTGGAACAAATGCGATCTCACGCTTCTCTTCTTTATCATGTCCCGATCTCTCTAGACCAAGTTTTGTTTTGGGTACTATACCGCGAATAGCGATACCATTTTGTGCGCGCCTTTTATAATATTCTGGAAAATAGTTAGGCAGGGCCTTATGCATATCATCTATACAAGCATAAGCCAAAATCATCTCCGATGATGTCAAAGTATCCTCATAAACGTTTTGCAAACCCTCCACACCTTCGTAGAATTTGATCTTTGGACGATTTTCCAGCGCCTGCATGGATTTTAGTTCCGGAATTATGTCTTTTGATTTCTTAATATTGTCAGCCACTTCAAGCGCTTGCCTCTCTAAATATCTTGTAAGAGCATCCGGAGACTCTATAACATATTCCTGTTTCGGTTCTTTGCCGGAAATGTTAACTAGCCCCTTATTGCCCAATGAGGCCAAAATATCGTAGCCCGTCGTCCTGTTTATACCTGCTTTTCTGGAAATTTCCGTGACTGTACCTGCTCCCAACTCCAATAAAGCAAAATATACATCTGATTCCTTGTCACTAAAACCAAATGATCGAAGTGTTGTTTTGAGTTGAATGTTTTTGTTTTCCATAGCTTAAGTATACCCCAAAATAGTTCTGTGTCAATATTCTTCCACGATTATATGCCCATGTGCCTATATAGCCCGTCTTTTATAGCTTTACTGTGTGTTTTCTTGACGATTTTAATTGACAGAGGACTATATTTATGCTACACTATTGCCAGATAGTCAAGTCATAGAGAAATTACGAAGTTAGTCGGTCATTGAAAATAAACAACCAACGAAAGGAAGGTAACCATGAGTAATCAGTTTCCTAACATTCCAGTAGTACTGCCCCAGGTCGGTCAGATTCCAACAGGTTTTCGGCTGATGATCCACAAATGGAGCTTCCCCGAAAACCGAATCGGCGAAACTGTGACTGTTCATGGTCAGCAAGTCAAAAAACTTCTGACTTTGGACATCAACATTCCACGTTCCGACTTCGCTACAGCAGTGAACTCGGGACGGACAACCGAAGAGTCCAAGGGCTTGTTCACCGAACACTACCCCTGCCCTCACCGGTGTCCCGGCTGCTTCAACAATGCAGCGTTGCGGAATCCTGTCATGACACTCGACGAAGTCATACATATCGTCGACCAGGCAGTGGAGCTAGGACTGGAATCAGTCAAGTTCCTTGGCCCCGGTGAATTGCTCGCCAATCCGGATTTGTTCAGGATTCTGGATGAATTCGCAAAACGTAATATCGTGATTGGTATCTTTACCAAAGGAGCAATCATGGGTCACGACGGCCTAGCAATGAACTATCACGGAATGAGTTCGGCGGAGTTGGTACGGCGACTCACGGCTTATCCGAACACGACATTCTTTGTCGGTGCACGATCGTTCGATCCAAGATTCGAAAATAACCGATTCATTCCGCAAAACCGAAAGGAATATGCGGAGGACTTCGATTATCACGTGGCGCGGAACATCGCGATCGAGCGACTCTGTGAGGCTAGTATGAATGCCGATCTCATGAAGCAGAGGCTAGCAATAGTCTGTGCTCCGGTAACAGCCCAAAACGTCGCAACAGCCTTCGAGATCTTCCGGTGGGGGGCTGAGCGGAATATTCCAGTGTATATTCCGCCGACCATGGTCAGTGGCAAGGGTCACAACCTGGTCAAGTCCGCCCACGATGTGAAATTCGAAAATGACTACATTGATGTTGCGGTTCAGACATATATCTGGACTATCAAGCGTGGGATCATGACGATCGAACAGTTGCGACACGACGGTGTTCATCCGTATATCGCGATGGCTCCGTGCAACCAGTTAACTCACGGATTGTACATTCACTACGATGGCACTGTGCTGCGGTGTCCAGGCAATGACACACCAGACTTCGTCGTCCACGAGGACGTTCGTCAAAAATCCCTTCTGGAGATTTGGCAAAATAGCGCAAACTATCGAGTCAACCTGTTCAACAATCGCTGTGTGAAAGATGGGCTATCATTACCCATCCGCTTCTACAGTCAAGTTCTTGATCAGGTCGAAAAGAGTCTGGTGATGTAGTGGAGACTCTATAACCGTTCAACTTAAATAACCCTTACCCCCGTCGCGTTGGATACGCGACGGGGTTTTTGTTTATTAATGCATCAGCATCGACCTTAATTGTGCCCCATCCGTGTCTCGGACTGAGTGATGCTAGACAGTGTAAGGGTTATTTGGCGAACACACAAGTAGTATCCTGACCCATCGACATAGGGATCTGTTTTCCTAAAGCGGGCGTCGTTTGACCCATATAAATTAACAAAATCGGACAAATCCTACGACCCCCCACCTATTATCAACACTTAGTGGTATATTCGACCTGGTTTAGCTATTATGAATATATGAGACAAAGAAAAAATAAGGCCGTGTTGAAGTTCACTGAACTGGCAGTTAAAGATGCCGAGGAGCAACTAAAGCATTTCGAGTCCACCAAGCGTGATATGGAAGATCAAATACAGCGAGCCATTGGACCAACCATAAAAGTCGTGAAGGAAATAGAGGAAACAAGGAAACATCCATTCGGCGACATTAAGATAACTCCGGCCGTGCTCACATCACATCCAGTGACAACTCAGGAGCTGGGTGCTCTGCTTAAAAAGTACTCTCGACCAACAGCACAAACCCCTCAGTACGATGTCTTCTACAACAAAACTGATAAAACTCTGCGACGTAAAATAGCTGATCGCCAATTTGTCTATAAATTCGGAAAAGGTAAGAGATTTAGCCTAATCACCGAGTTAATTGATCTTGATCCTGAAAAATTTAAGCCAACATCGATACTAGCAAAACTACTCAAGTGTCCTACCAACAACGCTATACAGAAATTAGCTGGGGCCATAAACAAAAAAGCAAAATTCAATCTAGGTCTTCCAAGAGGAATCAACTTCATTGAAGGTCGTGATGGTTTAGGATATCGAATTGACCCACAATTTGTCGTACACAAAGACAAACTCTAGCCTACCCTTAGCACTGAGTGCATAAATAGTAAAAATAGCCTGTAAATTAGGGCTATTTTCGTAATTAAACTCAGCGCCAATGGTATGGTGACGCTCACGGCAATCGTGTTTTGATGATGATGCAGACTCGTCCTCTGTATTATAAAAATAATACTAATATGAAAAACATTCTTAGTATCGTCGAAGTTCCAATCAGTGAACTTCGCATTCCCGAGTACGCATTCCGTACTCATACAGATGAGCAAGCTTCACAGCTTCGCAAATCTTTTACTCGCTTCGGTGTAGTCGACCCGATTATTTGTAACAAAGCATCTGGACGCGAGAACATCGTGATCGGTGGCAGGTTCCGTATCGATATTGCGCGTGACATGGGATACACAACTCTACCCACAGTGTTCATAGATATTCCAGATATTGAGAAAGAAAAGGAGTTGTCAGTTCGTCTCGGTAAGAATCAAGGAGAATTTGATCTAGAATTGCTTGCTGAGTTTGACGAACACATACTCTCAGATATCGGTTTCACCTCTGAAGATCTCGATTCCATTTACCCTGTTGAAGAAAATCCCGAGGTCTTCGATTTAAAAAGTGAGTTGGATAAACTGGATATAAAGGAAGTGACTGCACAAACTGGAGATGTATATGAAACAGATGGTTTCAGGCTAATGGTAGGAGATTCCATGAACGAAGCGGATATGCTGAAGCTCATGAATGGTAACAAGGCAGATCTTTGTATGACTGATCCGCCATACATTTTGGATTACCTCAAAGGTAAAAAGAAGTCCTCTGCTACAGAAGGCTTCGGATACAAACGAGACCGTCACTATATTGGTACTGAAACATTGCCAGACGATTTTACAGAAAAATGGATGGCGAATGTGGCCAAAGTTCAGAAGAAAGATTTCTCGATTATCATCTTCGAGAACCCAAAGAATTTGAGGGTAATATGGAATGAATTAGAAAAGCATTGGAAATATCGCAATACAATCACTTGGAGGCTTCCTAATCGCATGCAAGGATACTCTGCTAACCATAAATTCTTTAACAAAACAGATATTGCTTTGGTTGGTACATCAGGTGAAGTTGCAGTTGATACAACGTCGGAATCAGATGATCTACTCCAGAATGAATACGAGAATGCTTTATTCGCTATATCAGGCAAACCGCATTGGGAACCATATGGTAAAGGCAATAGGTACTGTCCTACTGATTTCATTGACTACATAGCTTCAGATGCCAAGTCGTCAGGTCAAGGAGTTATATTCGGAACGAAACCAGTGGAAATACTAATTCCCTACATCAAAGTACTAACCAAGCGTGATGGTATCGTCCTAGAACCATTTGGAGGGTCTGGTAGCACTGGCGTGGCCGCACTCAAACTGAAACGTAAATGCTTTATGATGGAAAAGTGCCCAGCATATGCACACGTTATATTACACAGAATTGAGCTTCTAACCGGGAAAAAGGCGATAAAAGTCTAAATCCATGATTTCGGATGCACGCAAAGCCAAGTTCATAGAAGAGCTTGCTGAGAGCGGTATTATTGCCGTTGCCGCCAAGCGTGCTGGTATTTCTCGATCAACGATATATGAGTGGGTTGCTACTGATCAAGAATTTGCTGAAGCGTGCGACACGGCACATGAGCGTGGAAGAGATAACTGGTGTGATTTTGCTGAAAATCAATTACATTCTCTAGTCAAACAAGGAGATTTACCGGCTATCAGATACCTACTCGACAACAATAGCGAGCGCTATTACAAACCGCGACGACCTATAGATGCACCCGCTAAGGAACCTGCGCCGATATATATCAATGTTCACCTCAACAGGGCAAATAAAGTAAAAGTTGATGCTGACAGATTACCAGCACCAATGGATGAAATCAAAAGATTACCGCCACCTAGCCAAACCAAATAACAAATATTAATCAACAACTATACGCTAGTCATCATACAGACATTACACCTTATCCTATATGGAAATTTTTGCGAAGCCTAGTTACCAACAGCTAATTCTTCAACTCTCTTCCTCAACTTCTTAGCATTTCCATGACTGATCATTCCTAGATAAGATTGTACTGTTTCAAACTTACCCTCTCTTTCCTTAATTCTTCTAAACATTCTGTTCTTGGTAGCAGTTCGCAAAACTCTATGGTCTGTAAAACGTACCCAACCTAGAAAATCAATACCCGATGAGACTGTCTCAATAGAGACTTTGTCTGGATGAAG
>CAIQCA010000153.1 GCA_903870235.1 uncultured bacterium | reverse complement strand
TGGATCTTGAAAACAGCTGCTATGCCCCTGAATCAACCTATTGGGTCAAGCTTGATAAAAAGAAGGTGCAGCGTAAATCTGTCCGAAAAAACCCTGAAACAGAGACAAGCTGACCATTCTTTATCGCGATTTCCGCATCAATGTCTCTGCCAAAATGAACCTGTAATACACATTGAAACACTGACTATCGAAATGCATAAAAAAGTTGTTCAAGTTGGAACGAATGCTTGAAATACCTGGCCAAAATATATTTAAACGAGACGTGTTGAAGCAACTCAATACAAATATTTATTCAAGAATCAGCGAACTCATTTTGTGAGAATGACAATTATTGGAGGTTGAGATATGAAAATCATGGTTATTTGCTTGATGGCAAGCTTGTTGCTCGTGGGGTCTGTTTCAGCTAAAGATTCTGAAATAGAGAAAGATACGTTTTCTGTTATTCATTCCAGGAAAAGCGTAAAATCTTTTACCGGAGCGAGTGTCAGCATAGAAAATCTGGATAAAATCATTCGGGCTGGAATGGCCGCACCAACTGCAGTCAACAAGCAACCGTGGTCGTTTGTGGTTGTAACGGAAAGAAAACAATTGGATGCCCTAGCAGCAGGACTGTCGAACGCACGAGGAATAAACAAGGCCGGAGCAGTAATTATTGTCTGCGCGGAACCAGAAAAAGCAAACTTACATAGTAAGGACTTTGCCATTATCGATGCATCGCTGGCAAGCGAAAATATTCTGCTGGCTACTGAGGCTATGGGACTCGGTGGACATTGGATAGCTTCATATCCCTATGAAGATAAAATGAAACATGTGCGCACCGTGCTAGGCATACCAACCGATGTTATTCCGCTGAATGTCATCTTGGTCGGTGTCCCAACCGGTGAAGACAAGCCGAAGGACAAATACCAAAAGGATAAAATTCACTGGGGGAAATGGTAAGCTATTAAAAAAGGAGGATTATATATGGACAAGCCACTTACAGGTAAGACGGCTATTGTAACCGGTACCAGTTCCGGTATTGGATACGCTACTGCTATTACATTAGCTCGTGCAGGAGCTGCTGTGGTGACAAACGCCCGGCGCAAAGACCGACTGGAAAAGTAGGTAGAGGAAATAACTGCTCTGTCGTTGCAAACGCTGGTCGTGGACTGGCAGGAGGTATCCTTGGCAGTGATGACTCACAGAGGCAGGAACTATACCAGACCAACGTACTCGGTGTGGCCAGTCTGATACGACGGGTAGGGAAGTATATGGTTCAACAAAAAAGCGGCGATATTGTGGTCATTGGTTCGGTCGTGGGGAAAAATATTTCCCCATATAGCTGATTTTACGGTTCCAGTAAATTTGCAGTCGGTGCTCTTACCGAAGCACTGCGCCGCGAGATTTGCCAGTACGGTGTTCGTGTTTCCTTGGTAATGTCGGGAATCGTGACCAGTGAATTTCAGGAAGTGGCCAGTTATAATCAGGAAAACTTTGGTAAATCAATTGCCCAATTCGGGAAAGTACTCGAACCTCAGGATATTGCCGATAGTATCCACTGGCTACTTACTCTGCCGCCTCATGTGAACATCAATGAAATTATGGTTCGCCCCACAGGCCAGAGTTTTCCATAACCTCAAAAAAAAGGAGCTATGAATGCTTGATTTTAAAGTGAACCATCAGACTTGTACAAAGTGCGGCCAGTGTGTCGCCGATTGTCTGGCGACAATCATCACCATGTGCGAAGACGGCCCTATTATTGGCCCGGAAAAAGAAGCTAACTGC
>CAIQCA010000152.1 GCA_903870235.1 uncultured bacterium | reverse complement strand
TTGAACACTGTGGCTTAAATGGAAAAACACCCAACGAAATGCTAGGATTCAAAGTGACAAATGTGTGTACCTAAAACACTATATGCAATGATAGCATAGTTATGTGTGATTGTCAACTACATGTAATGGCTCTAAATAAGGCGTATTTGGGACATTTATATAAAAGAAAACTCGCCGCCAGTAACGACAACGGCGAGTTTCCGTTATCGCCACTGGGGCGAGTGTTGTATGAGGTTGCTGGCGGGAGCTGGGGTCAGGCTCTTTGCAGAATGGGTTTCATCCCCGCATAGTGACTGATGATTCCCCAAGTGGTGAACACACCACTGAAAACCGCTACCAGGACGAGAATCAGAATCAGCGTGGACCCATTGTCACTGTCGTTATCACCGTTACTTCCACCGAAGAAGTCGCTGACTGAATCCCAAGCGCCACCGATACCTCGGTAGGCGTTGTACATGTTACTCATCTGGGCGTAGGTGTTCCAGGCTCCGATACCGAAGCTCTTCACACTACGTTCGCGCCAGGCGGTAACCAATGAGTCGATCCAGATCATCATTCCAGAAAAAAGTATTCCGGGGATAATGATCAGATAACCCAAAGACAAACCAGCCTGCAAACTTTTCGGCGTGATGTACGGCGCGTGCTCTGGTTTCAGTAACATTGGCTGGATGTAGTACCCGCCGATCAACAAGATCAGAAGGTAACACCAGGTGAACCCACTCGCCGACATGATGGCGCCCATCCATGTCATGAACCGCTGCCAACCACCAATCCGTTTTGTCTCAACCCATACCGTGCCAACATTTTTGGCGTTGAACCACGAGATGAGCATGTTAATCACCCAGAGGACACTGATCGCGAGCAAAGGAATTTTTGGTTCCATATGTTTCTCCTATTTGTTTATTTTGTTTTTGCTTTTCCTTATGTCAAAAAAACTTCGTGATTACACGGTAGCATAGTTAAGTACTAGTGTCAAGTTAATTTGTGCGCTTTGCGATCATTCATCTAATCTGTGGATTTTTGTCGTATTTTTGATTGAGTATCGAAAGATTTGCCACAAAAAAACCGCCCGATGCCAATGCATTCGCGGGCGGCTATGTTTCTATGCCTTGCGGCATTTTACTTTTCAAGAAGGGGAGCTGTGGCGGTATCAACTACCGAAGCGACGATGGTGTCGATTTGAGCCATGGCGCCCATACCTTGGGTGTTGCAAGCCAGTTGACCTTTTATAGGACCAACCACTCGGGCCCTATAGACATCCCGGACCATTTGCAGATTGTCCTGAGTGATTGGATTTTCCCACATCCGGGTATTCATGGCTGGTGCCAAGATTAACTGTTTTTCCATTGGCCAAGCCAGCACGGTGCTGGTTAGGAATTTGTCGGCTTTGCCATGTGCCATGTCCGACAAGGTGTCAGCCGTGAGTGGAGCGATGAGTAGCATGTCTGCCCAATCACCCAGATCGATGTGTGGGATCGGATTGCCTTTCAGGTATCCAGCACCCGGCCACTCGTCTTTGTCGGTCATGAGTGGAACGGTGATTTCTTCACGACGGAAGAAATACAATGACCGTTCCGTAGCAATCACCTTGAGCTCGACACCGGGAATCGCTTTCACGATAGCAGCAACGAGCTTGGGTGTGAGCTTGGCGGCAACGCTAGCTGTTACTCCGAGGAGCAGTTTCATAATTCACACAATACCCGGAGAACTGCGTACGAAAGCATCGCAGGCAAATTCCGCCGATTGGTGGTAACTGGCAGATTACCATTGGCGGAAATGATGAATGCTTTCGTATTTATGTCTTCGAGCGTATTGGCAACGATGAGATTGGCACTGGAATGTGCCATGCTCCGCGTTGCTACGTCGATTAATTCCACATCACTCATTCCAACTTGGAGCTTGAATTTGACCAAAGCTCCTCGGAAACCCCATGGTTGGCGGATTTTGTCGATGATCTTTTCCGTGGGAACTAGCTTCATCCAAAGTTCTGGATGATCAGAGCCAACTTTGCCGGAGCTATCCAGCTTGGTCAGTTCCAACATCGGTCGTCCCTCGAGCTTGTGCATTCCGCCGACTTGGCTGTACATGCCTTCAACTGCATAGTCCGACACCGCTGCCGAATGGATTATCACGTCGAATTGTTTCGTCGTGATATATTCTTCCATTAATCGGTAGAGATCATCATAGGTCCGATACTGCATGACCGTGAGACCTTCAGTCGGTTTAACGATGGTGATGTTGGATGTGAG
The DNA here is from genome assembly GCA_903870235.1 of uncultured bacterium. Taxonomy (GTDB): domain Bacteria; phylum Patescibacteriota; class Minisyncoccia; order Phycocordibacterales; family PALSA-1337; genus C7867-002. The sequence continues at coordinate 2,179 of CAIQCA010000152.1, read as the reverse complement.
TAAGGTAACTTCATATCCGACGCCAGCGAAATATTCCGCGATGGACGCACCAGTTTTGCCACGAAAGATGTTGCTAATGCTACGGACCTTGTCGATCGGGACGGTCGTATTACCAGCCGTGATCAGAACCTTCTTTGTTTGTACGTCTTGCATTTTTCCTCTACTTTCTGTTTTTGTTGTTATTTTTGTACATTCCCTTGATGCGACCGTGAAGCCGCACCAAGGGAAGCACTATTTTATCCAAGAACACTGATCGCATTTCGCGACAAGATATTCTCGGTTTGCGACTTGCTGAGTTTGAGACGTGCTACTAGATCCAAAGAGTCTTTGTAACTTTGGATCGGGAAGTCGGTTGCGAACATGACCCGCTCATGCCCATTTGGACACAAGAGAAATTGCTGGATCTCTGAAACTACCAACTGGCGATATTCTTCGGTATCTTCCGAAGTCCCTGAAACGAATTGGCCAGAGATGTCCGTAAAGACATTGGGACAACGCTTCATTACCCCCCGCAATTCAGAGAAGTATGGGTTGGCCAGGTGACTTACAACGAATTTGATATTTGGATAATCTCGAGCTGGTTTTTCAACAAACTGAGGTCTCGCCAAATTCTCATATTCTTTGATAGTGCAACTTGCCAAACCACAAGGTCGCGCCGGTGTTTCCCGAATAGTCTTTGGACAGCAATGATGTAATTCACCGCCATGGAGCATGACTGGCAGATGATATTTCTCCGCCAATTCGTACACTCCTTCGAGCCGTGGTTCGCTTGGTTCGAAACATTGATAGCCGGGGTACAACTTGATCCCAGCGATCTTCTTTTCGCGAGCGAGAGTTTCCAGGTCGACAATCCCAAAGTCGAGATTGTTCATCACGTCGAGACTGCCGAACATCCTGAACAACTTGTGTCCCTTGATTCGTTCGAGCAGGTCGAGATTGTGAACTCCTGTGCCTTTGAGTGGAAAGTAGGTCGCCAACAGAATGACATTGGTAATGCCATACTTTTGCGCTTCCATTTCCAGTGAGGCGATAGACGCCGATGTCACATGCAGATTTCGCATGGGATGGTTTGATGTGTGGGCGTGGAAGTCAATTATCAATGTGCACCGTCCTTTCTTTGTTAGATTTTCTATTACCTTATTACCATAATTGAGGCGAAGTGTCAAAAAAATCCTACGAAAGCCGAAGCTGTCGTAGGATGTGGCGGCCGTCACGTTAAATCGAATGGTTTTTTGATATCGTGCCGGATGTGGTGATCCCTTGGACTCCAAACGGGAGTAGCGAGGACCAATACTTTTGCTGGCCAGCGACCGACGGCCCAAGCGCAGTGCACGCGACCTGGCCAGATGTATTCGATTCCACCCAATTCCGTCATCATGTTAGTCGGAAAAAGATTGGAAGTGAGAACCTTTCCTTGCCTGGTTTGAGCACCGTCCATTATCCTGACAGCACCTTTGAGAACACGATAGGCTTCGCAGGTCGTGTCGTGATAATGCGGAAGTGACTTGGCGATCAGCGCAACCGCCAGACTCCACGAACCATCGGGAGAGGCGGCGACCTCGCAGATTACCTCCTGAGGATTCGTCTCCGGCAACCGAATTATCTTCTTGCCTGGATATTCGCGCGCTAGAGCATCGATCATTCTCTCTGTAATTTTCATACAACACTTCTCCTTTTTTTTCGTTATGAACATTCATTTGATAAACTACTCCTTTTAAAAATTTAATCAAGTGAAAATTTCGGCGTAATAAAAGGGGCACAATTATCAGGCACATCCACGCCCTTCTTAACATGATATAATGTCAAACATGGAAACAGTCAAAATAAATCGCTCTCCAGACGCTGATCAGCCAATGGGAGGTTCCGGCGTGCCTTTGGATGTAGCCGCGCAAAAACAGGATCAATTGAATAAAATAAACACCGCATTAGCGGAGCTTGGAAGTGAGCTGGAATATCTTAAGCCGCCAGAATTTCAACCGGAATATGAGAGTCTCAGAGGAAAAAAGGTTGTAATGGTTGATGATGTCTTTGGAGTAATTGAAAATATTTTACCAGAGATTGTTGTCGCTACCGATGGCAATGCTCGGGGAATACATTACAAAGGACAAAGTCTGCAGGAATTGATGGCGGATATATTATCGAAAAAACCTGATGTGGTTATACTCGATTACCATTTATC
>CAIQCA010000151.1 GCA_903870235.1 uncultured bacterium | reverse complement strand
ATACTGTGGGCTGGGCGGTCTCGTCTGACACTTATAACAGACAACAGGGGTTGCGTTCGTTACCCCACTGAAGGGAACAACTCAAGCCACGAACTGACGACGACCATGCATCACCTGCCCAGCCGTCTTGCGAGGTCCAAAGTTTCCTAAGGATTTCGTCTGGGTTTCAAACCCGGGTGAGGTTCTTCGTTTATCGTCGAATTAAGCCGCATGATCCACCGCTTGTGCAAGTCCCCGTCTATTCCTTTGAGTTTTAGCCTTGCGGCCGTACTACCCAGGCGGATCACTTAACGCGTTAGCTACGCCACGCAGAGGGTCGATACTCCGCATAGCTAGTGATCATCGTTTAGGGCGTGGACTACTGGGGTCATATGTTACTTCAAAATTTTGTAAATTTTGAGGCACAACATTTCTGTTGTACTCTGCATGTTGCCATGCAGTTCGGACTATATCTTTATCTGTATGTATTCCACTTAGATTTTTTCTTTTCATATTCTGCCATAACGACAGATTCTGAAAATTTACTAAGAGAAACCATTTCAGATATCCAGCGTTCTTGAAATTGAGAGTCTTTATATAGAAGGATTGTTTTGGATAACATGCTTTGTACTGGTATATATGGAAGTATGATACGCAAGAATTTTTTTAATTCTTCTTGTGATCTAATCCATAACCGCCAGTATTGTTCTTGCTTCCCGTCTTGCTTACGCCCGACAGGGGCAACAATGGCACGAACATCCCAAACAACTTTAAGATAGCGAGCTAGTATTCCAACTGATTGTTTTGAAAAACCATCAGTACAAAACACCCCTTTTCTGGCGCCGTAACCAATAAGCGAACCGTCATCACACCACCATATGGCGAGTGATAATGCTGTCATTTGATTAAGCCACCTACGCTCTATAAGCAATTTATTGTGACTGTACGTCAGATGATGTAATTCAGTAAGAGCTGGCGTTCTCAAACTTTGAAATCGCCATTTTTTGTTCTTACTATATCCATCAGCTTCTTGTACACCCACACTCCTATCTCCTGCTATCTCTTGGAGAGCCTGTGCTTTCCATAAAAGATAGTCTTTTTGTATTTCCGAATGACGAATTTGTATATTCGCATTGGAATAATTTTTTTGGATTTTTAGCGAGCCGTCCCCAAGGATTGAACCAAGGATTATAGCTTTCGCTTCATCCGACAAAGGCACATATTTCGTATCATGCATATAATTTTAAGTTAATTGCACGACGACAGAATAGCACCAACTATCTTACTCAATTTCATAGTCTCTACGGGGTTTCTAGCACTAATTTTTGGAGTCAAAATTAACTTGACAAATAAATTACTACATGATACCATTAAAGCATGGATCATTTTCGTTTTTTACAAGAAATTGAAAAGCGGCGCCCTGGTTTGAAGGGGCAACCCCTTCTGAATCTTCTGAAAGAGATGATTAAATCTCTCAAGAAGTAAACGACAAATTCCTGTGCGGGTCAGTCTGAGGACTGGCCCTTTCTTTTTTCCAAAAATTAGTGCTAGAAACTTCCCTCGGGGTTGTCCATACGAAATCAGTAAATTTCATATTGTATGGAGTTTCCCCGATATAGCTAGATTACAATTCTATGTCACCATAGAAAAGAGACACCTTCGTCCTATATTTTATTAGCGGGACTGGATTATCTAATCCCATTCGCTACCCACGCTTTCGTGTTTCAGTGTCAGGAGTGGCCCAATGTGCTGCCTTCGCTTTCGGTGTTCCCCATGATATCAACGGATTTCACCCCTACTCCATGAGTTCCACACATCCCTGCCATCCTCTAGTCGCGCCGTTTCAATCGCAGGTCCGGGGTTAAGCCCCGGGTTTTAACGATTGACTAATGCGACCACCTACACACCCTTTACGCCCAATAATTCCGGATAACGCTCGGGGCACTCGTATTACCGCTGCTGCTGGCACGAGTTTAGCAACCCCTTATTCTTGAGGTACTATCAATAAACTTTCTCCCTCACAAAAGATGTTTACAACCCACGACCCCTTCCACCCCAAGGACGTGCGCTACCAGGCTGCGCTATACGCCGATGTGTCTGAAGAGGTAGTAATTATAAAAAAATTCATGAATTAATATAATGTTTTTTTGAAAGTTTCGACT
>CAIQCA010000150.1 GCA_903870235.1 uncultured bacterium | reverse complement strand
TATCCTATTTTTGTTAAAATCTAGACGAAAAAGTCCTACAAAGATCATTTTTCTTTTGGGCCTATACATTAAAAGACTTTTTAGAGTTGGGTTTGATCTCGGATCTACCGGACAATCAAAGGAAATAGATCTTATTATCCCGACAATAAACAAAGATTATGCATTATTGGGTGTTTATTTTGAAGCCCTGAAAAAAAATGTACAAAACCCCATTCGAAATATCCACATAATTTCTAGACCAAATGACGATCTTACAAAGTTCTGCAATGAAAACAAGATACACTTCATCGATGAGACGACCGTACTAGGGTATGGAAAAGATGCTATCAAATATGTGGTAGGAGGAGTAGACAGGAGTGGTTGGCTATTTCAACAACTACTAAAACTAGCATCGGACAAAATATCTGAGAGCGAAAACTTCGTCGTGATAGATTCAGATACTATCCTGTTGAATAAACACTGCTTTGTCGAAAATGATAAGTTTGTCTTCTTTCAAAGTGATGAGTGGCATGAGACCTATTTTAGATCCTATGAAAAAGTCTTGGGGAGAAAAGCCAAATCACAACTATCATTTATCGCGCACATGATGGTATTCAACAAACAGATTCTTAAAGAGATGAAAGAAGAAATTGAATCTTTCACTAAGATGTCTTGGGATAAAGCCATAATATCCACGATCGACAATGATGAACAATCCTGTTTTGCAGAATATGAGACTTACGGAAACTATATGTTAGAAAAATACTCTGATAAGATGAATATCAAGCCATTCTATAACAAAGCCCTACAGGTCCAAGAGCTAACCGGACTGAAAGAGCTTAATGACAAATATTCCAAGCATTATAATTCCGTTTCATTTCATAGCTATACAAAATGATCACAATCAATCTAAAAGGAGGGCTTGGTAATCAAATGTTCCAGTACGCTTGTGGACGTGCGATCTCGTTGCGCAACTCCAACACTCTCAAATTGGACACTAGCGGATTTGCAAGAATTCAAAGTGCAGAAACCCCCCGTCAGTATGCATTGGGTATTTTTAATATAGATGAGAACATCGCTTCTAGAGAGGAAACCCAAAAAGCTAAATACCCTTTCGGAATAATCTCCAAGGGTTGGAGATATGTGAATGCAAAAGTCTTCAGAAAATTTAATACAGCATTTGATCCAAAAGTACTCAAGTTGACGGGAAATTTTTACTTAGATGGATACTGGCAAACAGAAAAATACTTCTCCGACTTTGCCGCAGAGATCAGAAAAGACTTCACTCTGAAAACAGCTATGGATACAAAAGCAGAAGAGATGAAAAGACTTATAGAGAATTCGCTTGTTTCTGTAAGTCTTCACTTGAGACGTGGAGATTATGCGTACGACGAGAAAACTAACAAAGTCCACGGTGTTTGCGATGCTGCTTACTATGGTCGTGCAATCGAAAAACTAACCGCTGTTCTCGGAGATAAATCAAAAGACATACACATATTTGTATTTTCCGATGATATCGAATGGGCAAAAAACAATCTTTCATTCCCCTATCCAGCAACATTCGTCTCGCATCCAGAAATCAAGGATTACGAGGAACTTGTGCTCATGAGTAAATGTAAGCATAATATCATTGCAAACTCATCATTTAGCTGGTGGGGTGCATGGTTAAACCAAAACTCTGCTAAGATAGTAGTAACCCCGACAAGATGGGTAAACAAGAACGAGGAAGCATACGTAGATATAATTCCTAAAACATGGATAAGAGTATGAATAAGAATCCAAACATAAATCAAGCCGACTCAATAGATCATTCCCCTATGGTCAGTATAATCATGCCCGCATTCAATCGCGAAAACCTGATAGCTAAGAGTATTGAAAGTGCTCTAGCTCAAACATTTTCTGATTTTGAGTTGATTATCATCGATGATGGCTCAACAGATAAGACTCTAGAGATAGCCCAAAAATACATAGAAGATCCTAGAGTAAACATCGTAAAAAATGAAAAAAATATGGGCATAGCCAATACTCGTAATCGTGCGATCAAAATGGCTCAAGGAAAATACATCGCTATGCTCGACAGCGACGACATCTGGTTAGATGACAAGAAAATCGAGAAACAATTGAACTTTTTGGAAACAAACCCTAACTATGCTCTTTTGGGTGGAAATATTGTCCATATAGATACGTCAGGCAACAAGATTAAGACTGCCGAATTCCCTCTTACAGACTCCAAAATAAGACAAACAATCTTACGAAGAAACCCATTTGCACAATCAACGATTCTTTGCAGAAAAGAAGCTATGGTACAAGCTGGATTATATAGTACGAGATTTTCTATATGTGACGACTACGACCTTTGGCTTCGTATAGGGCGAAATTGGAAATTTGCAAACACAGGAGAAGCAATGACTGGTTATAGGATACACGGCGGTAATATAACTCACACCAAAAGACTCACGGCTGCTCGTGAGGTATTGGAGATAGTCAGAATGCATAAGGATAACTACCCAAGACCATCAATTGGCCTGATCAAAGCATACTTGAGATTACTTCTAGCATATGCAAGAAGTTAAATGAGTTAACTCGCTTTTAGTCCTAATCGTCTTTCAATACTTTCTTCAATACGTCCTCTGGAACCTCTTTCGATTGCTGAGGTACTATCGGTGTGGTTGGTTGTTGACCTGGTGTTGGTGCAGTAGATATAGGTGTCACCACAACTGGTTTTGGGGGTACTTTTATGTCTGGTCTTTGAACTGCAGGTGGAGACGATACTGCCCTCTGTGGCACTGCTGTCGATTGCACAGCTGGTGTTGCAGGTTTTTGGTTGGTTGGTTGTGTGGGTGATATTGTAGGTTTTGAACTAGTCGGTTGCGGTTGAACTGGCGGCTTGTTACTAGGAATCGGTGACGGAGGAGTAGAAACATTGGAAGCCTTGGGTGACTGACCGATATTCTTGAGTGAACTCAATGGCTTGAAATCATCTGCTTTGTTGTTCACAACACTGGATTGAGATTTTGAAATACCCTGTTGTACTTTTTCTGTATTGGCCTTTGTTAAAGCCGCAGCCAAAGCACTCTTCAAGTCATTAACATTCTTGGGAGAAGGAGTTTTTTGGTCATGATCTGTCTTTTGATTTCTGGACAACGATGAAAGTGGAACCGGCGATTGTGTTGGGATTGGTTGGCGAGGTTGTTGTACCGATTGCTGAGGAGGACGATTTTGTACTGGCTGGGTAAATTGAGTCGGGCGAGGTTGTTGCGATAATGGCGGTACCGGTGATGTTGCCTGCAAAGGTTTAGATTGCTGAATCGATGATGGTTGACTTGTTATCTGGGTCGGCATTTGAGGGGCCTGAGTCGGTTGAGATAATGGTGATGGCTGAGTTGGTCCAGACTTAATAGGCGCTGGCGCTTGTGGCTTAAGAGGGTTTGTAGACTGAATCGATGGTGGCGCAACAGTAGTTTTGGGCTGAGCTGGCGGTTTGGGTGCATTTTCATGGAACTTTACTATAACTTCTTCAACCTGAGCACGCGGCTTAGCAAATTGTTCTCTTGAAGCATCGATAATTTCTTTCACAAAAGTAACATCAGGATGCTGTATTGGTGGTAAGGTCGTTGCGGAAAATGGTGAAGATGTTAAACCGTCAATCATGAGTTTCAGATAGATCTGTGCAAAACCCAGGTTGACCAAGTCTTCAATTTCAAATTGCGGCGCAAATTCTTTTTCTAGAAATTCGGCATCGGTGGCACCAACACGGAAGATCATCATGGTACCAACGTTACCGAAAATGGCCGGACGTACAAACTCATCCATCTGCTCAACATACTGGTGAGCAATCGTCAGGTTAAGTTTATATTTACGGGCCTCAGAGAGAATATCCGCAAAAGAAGCGTTGGCAAAGTTTTGGAATTCATCGACGAATAGATAAAAGTTCGGCAGTGTCTTCATGACACGATCTGGCACGTCGGCGCGGGACATAGC
>CAIQCA010000149.1 GCA_903870235.1 uncultured bacterium | reverse complement strand
TTTCCTACCAGACTGGGAGAGTTCTGTTGGTGCACGTTGGGAACATGATCAGGCCTTGAGACTCGGTCTGAAAATAGAATATGTCCTAGAATCAGAAATTAATTCCTAGTTTCTTCTCAAGTTGACTACTCAATGATCTGTCTATGAATGATTCCCCCGATATACCTCACCAGAAGGATTGTGGCTGTAGTACAAAATACCCCTAGTGACCAACCGGCGATAACGTCGGAAGACCAGTGAACATTCAATACTACGCGAGAAAGACCAATAGCAATAATAATAATTACACCAATAACGATAAGTAACTCTCTCTTGACCCAAGAATGAATCTTGGGAACTAGTAGATACATCATAGCCAAGAAGAAAGCTGCTGCTATAGCAGCATGACCACTTGGAAAACTTGGGTCAGTTAGTATCTGCAGAGCATTCTCCGGGCGAGCTCGCATGAAAAACTCTTTCAAAAAATCCATCATGATGGCTGTTGAGCATATGGAAACCAGGAATACAGAAACAGAACGCCACATTTTCTTGCGTAAGAAAAACACTAGACCTATAACACCGGCAACAAACATAAACAAGGCTCCTCCATCTGATATCCAGGCGGCAATATTTGCGATGAGTGGTGTAATTTTTTCAGCCATGAAGACATTGACGGAATGATCAAAGAACCAAAGCGGTGAACGTTCCAACAGAGTTGACTGAATAGTTTGTGCCAAACCCCAGAGAGATAGGATGTTCATTATAAGAACAAACAATTCATATTTCTTGAATACATGAAAACGCACATTGACGAAACGATAGCCCCAGGCAATAAGAAGAGACGCTCCGATAACAACCAAAATCAATTTTCCGGTAAATCCGCTGGCCGCTTGGAAACCAGCACCAAAAGCATAACCCAAGATGATAGAACCAATAGCCCAAATACTGCCACCGATGAGATTGAAAATCCAAAAACGTTTGTCGTCGGTATGACTGGCACCCACCATAAATGGCATGAGTGCCCTAGTTATCGGACTAAGCCTACCCAAAATCATGGACTTACCGGTATGCTTATCTATGAGTCGTTGAACCTTGGCGATATGTTCACTTGTTACAAAAAAATATGGCCTGAGACGATCTATAAGGGAAAGGCCGTATTTCTTACCAAGCACAAACCCGATATAATCACCTAGAACAGCTGCAGCAACAGCAAGTATGCAGGTAATCCATATATTGAAAACTCCCACTCGTATAAGGAAACCCGCCACAATTATAGAGACGTGGCCAGGCACAAGAGTCCCAAGCAAAGGCACTCCTTCTAACAAAACTGTCAGAAAAAGAAAAGGATATCCTCCAACAATAGCAACGGTTTCGATGAACTTTGTCAGTTCAGAAATGTAATGTGAATAACCCATGCGATATGTAATTATAGCTCTAGACAGGCAGTATAACAAATATGCTATAATGGAAATCTAAAATCGTGTTGACACTAAAAACCAACACTTACTAAAAAACATGAAAAACATTACTATTTATTCCACACCAACTTGCGTCTATTGCAATATGGCCAAAAGCTTCTTTAAGGCCAATGGCGCCGATTACACAGAATACAATGTAGCCACAGATCTGGCCCGCCGCAAAGAAATGATCGATAAAACTGGTCAAATGGGCGTTCCTGTTATCGACGTTGGAGGAGAAGTTGTTATAGGATTCGATGAGGCCAAACTAGGAGCACTCTTGGGAGTTAAATAATTAACTTCATACAACTAACCATTTAAAATCTGCCCCTTCAGGGCAGATTTTTTATGATTCAAGTTCAATCAGATGTCCTAAAACCCCAACAGAGTTCTTACGGAATTCCAGACAGAAGCGGTGCTAGACAGTGAACTATCCAGAAAGGCAGTAGAGCTTATCACGACAGCCACTGCAGAAGAGACAGATTCTCCGCTGGCATTTACGCAAGTAAGTATATAAGTTTTATTGGCTGATATTTGACCCATAATTTGGGCTCCACCCGCCTTAGCCTTAGCTCCAGTCCAACTACCAGATCCTGTACATGATGTTGGGCTACCAGTCACTGTCCATCTAAGAGTTACGCCTGTAGCTTTGGCTATAATAATACTGTTAGCTATATTATTTGCAGTCAGAGAAAGCGTGAGAGGATCTCCTGAAGCAAAGTATGCCATCAAACTAAGATTTCCTGTAACTGTAATGCCGTAAGGGTTGGCTGTAGATACTGTATTACCGCTTGCATCTGTCCACTTAACAAAGTGATACCCAGCCGACGGATATGCTGTAGCTGTTGTATATGAACCTGATGTATATATTGATCCCCCATTTGTATCACCACCAGCCGTAGCGGCCGACGTAGATACTGTATATTGAGTAACCACCGGTGCCACCACATTGGCTGTAGCACTAGCACTAGCTGAGCCACCAGCACCATTACAAGTGACAGTATATGACTGAGAACCTGTCAGAGTTCCTGTTGAGACAGCACCTGTTATAGGTTCACTCGAT
>CAIQCA010000148.1 GCA_903870235.1 uncultured bacterium | reverse complement strand
TTGGGAATGGGTAAAAGTTATCATTGTAGCTGTGCTTATTTCTCTTCCAATACGATATTTTGTTGTCGAACCATTTATAGTGAACGGTGCTTCAATGGATCCAACCTTCTCCACTGGTCAATTCTTGTTGGTAGACCGCTTATCATATCGCTTCGAAAAGCCATCACGCGGTGATGTGGTAGTTTTTCAGTATCCTAACAATCCGGATATTTACTATATAAAACGCATTATTGGTCTTCCAGGAGAAACCGTAAGTATCAAGGACGGAGTCGTAACGATAACATCTTCAGACTCAGCCGCCGCCTCGAGTTCACCTGTAACCTCAAGCTCAACTATCGTGACCCTAACTGAGCCATATATAGCCACCGAGCATCTCTCACACGATAATTCGAAAATTACTTTAAGCCCAACCCAATACTTCGTAATGGGAGACAACCGGTCGCAAAGTTCTGATTCTAGAGTTTGGGGACCGCTCGAATCACATTTTATAACCGGAAGACCATTATTTAGATTCCTACCACCTTCGCTATTCCCCGGAGAATACCGAACAGCCTCAAGTACAACTTATTAATAAAAGCCGGCAAACATTGCCAGATAAAATGAAAAAAAATAAATCTCAAATAAATTCAAAATCAAAATTCATCTCTTATGATCATCTGGACAAGATTGGAGAGGTTGCCCTTTATTACGGATTTACACCGATGAAGAGCCCGACCGTCATAGATGCCGACTTGAAGGCTGCTAAAGATATCCTTGAGGGAGATTATGTCGACGATGAAACAGAACAGCACGGCAGATTTCCACTACACGTGGAAGAGAAGATCGCCTTCATCCGCACATATCATGAGCAAAATATGCACAATCATTCCCAGCCGGTGCTTTTGTATTTCAAGGATACTTGTCGAAGCCCCCTCAAAAAAACTGGTCAAAGATATGCTGACTTAGAAATACTTGGTATGTCTGGAAGTATCGCTGAAGCCACTTTGGTCCAAACGGCGCGTGCCATGTTAGCTGAGGAAAAATATTTGAATACTTCTGTAGAGGTAAACTCGATCGGTGACAAAGATTCGATCAGCCGTTTTTCTCGTGAATTGACAGCTTACTATCGCAAACATATCAACGACATGACGCCAGAATGCCGCCAGATACTGAAGCGTGATCCATTTGAGCTTTTGGCTTATCACGGCGAAGGTTGTAAGGAATTGAACAAAGACGCACCAAAATCAATCGATTTCTTGTCAGAGACCAGCCGACGCCATCTCGAGGAGGTCTTGGAATATTTCGAGGCCTTAAACATTCCTTATGTTATAAACAACAGTCTTATTGGCAATCGTAAATATTGCACTGAGACAATATTTACTATAGTAAATGCAGACCAGACAGCTGGCGAAAACGGTGCAAAAAACAAGAAAGGTGAGCAACACATCCTCGCAATCGGTGTCAGATACAACGGATTAGCCAAACGAGTTGGTATGAAGCGCGATATCCAAGGCGTTGGCATTTCCCTATTGATCAAGAACAATACCACTGCTCTAAGAAAACCTATGGCAAAAGCAAAGCGTCCAATCACTTCTTTCGTTCAACTTAGCCCGGAATCAAAATTGTTGTCATTGATCATCATCGAACATCTTCGCCAAGCAAAGATACCTCTATATCTCTCATTGGCAAAAGATCGCCTAGGTGCTCAGGTTTCCACAGTTGAAAAACATCACACACCATACGTGATCGTTATGGGTAAAAAAGAAGCTGTAGACAAGACGGCCATAGTTCGCCGCAATGATACCCATGCTCAAGACGTAATTCCACTGGATCAATTAGCCAAGCACATGAAGAAGCTAGAAACGCAGTATTGGAAGTAAACAAAATCAATCTGAAATAATAAAGTACGGCCCGCAAAAAATTTGCTACAAAAAAGACCCCTAAACTCCAGGGGCCTTTTGGTATTGAGAGAATATCTCAAACCGATCAAACAGCTAACCGATTATCGATGTGCAAGTCATGAACATGCCTCTGTAATGACTCACGGCATGAGGCGTACCTTTCACATGGAAATAGGCATGCTCATTGACGCTCAAGTGATCAAACCCTCCACCTGTGGTAGACGCCCACACAACGAATTCTGTTCCATCAGCTGAGACAG
>CAIQCA010000147.1 GCA_903870235.1 uncultured bacterium | reverse complement strand
GGAGTAACTTTTTTTGAAATTCCGGCGTTGATAGCATATTGTTTCACAATTCTTTCAACAGATCGTGAAGTTAACCTCATCGTGTCGCGATTTGTGGCGAGTTTAGTGTTGGCTATCTGCACAAAGAGAGCGTCGTCCATGTCATCACGCTTTTCTAGGTATATTTTAAGCCATTTTTTCGACTCCTCCGACAAGAAGACCACACGCACTTTTTCACCTTTTCCACGAACAGAAAGCTCATCTAACTTGAGATTTATGTCACGAGGAAGGGAACAAAGCTCAGAAACACGTAAACCAGTTGAGAAAAGTAGCTCCATAATTGTGCGATCACGCAAACCGCGCAAAGTTTTTATATCTGGCGCGTCGAGCAAACGCCCGAGCTCTTCCATGGTTATCAAATCAAGTGAGCGTTCGGGAATTTTCGCCAATTCGATACGATCTGGCGACATCGATTTCACATCCATACGTGCCATGTATTTGAGAAAAGCACGCAAAGCAATCATGTAATAATTTTGAGTCTTCTTTTTGAGAGTAGTTTGCGCAAGTCCTTTTTCTCTGTGAGTTTCTTGACGATTTAACCAAAGACGATACTCACGAACAACGTTGTCGTTTATGTCACTCGGACTTTTTATCTTTGTATGGTTGATAAAGCGACTTAGGTAGCGATCATAGTTCTCAACCGTCTTCAGACTACGACCTTTCTCTATTTCAATGTATTCAAGAAACTGTTGTTTGAGATCGGAGACAGGGGACTTGGTTGGAGAAATATTGTGCGACATGACTATATTGTAAGCTAGCACACAAACAAAGGATACTTGACGATAACATATAGCGATGTTAGGGTATAGTTCGAACCGGAACAAATGGTATTACTGAGTCAAAACCAGGCTGGTTAGACAAAGTGATATCGGCTCATAAGGAGACCAGACAATGGATCAGACACATAGTCCGCCGCAGCAGATCAACTACCAACGTGTAGTCCCGCGCAATCGAATCCTCTTCACCGGCACGACGGCCATCGTCGCAGGCGTCTTGATTATTGACCAGTAGGACAACGGCGCCGGCGCGAATTGCCAATCGACCAAACCATGGCCCAGTAAGCCTTGGCAACAAAGAAAGGAGGTCGAGTCTATAGGCCCATACTCAGTGGGCTTGGTCTAACCAGAACATTTGAAATTTGATTTTTTGAGTTTTTTTAACCATACCACCGGTACCAGGATATCCCCGCGGATTTCCCTGGTGCCGGTGCGTTTTTTATCATTAAATACCTGGTTTTACTGAAATGTTTGTCTAGGGCCAAAGATTACCAAAGCGAGCTCTAATTCTGGGTATTAACAGCGAATTTCATGTTTAATTTGCACGAAAACCCCATTCGTGCTATGATATTCCCACAATGTTAACAACAAGACAAAAGACAAGAGTCATCAAGGAGACAGCTATCCATGCTAAAGACACTGGTTCTCCAGAGGTTCAGGTTGCTATTTTGACCAAGAGAATCACAGAATTAACTGACCATTTGAAGAAACACAAGAAAGACAACCATTCACGCCGTGGTTTGCTCGGTATGGTTGCAGATCGTCAGACACATTTGACCTATCTCAAGAAAAACTATCCTCGTCGTTATTCTTCTATTACAAAGAAGTTGGAGCTCAAGGCTAAATAGTCTATACTTAGACTGGTCTGTTCTATAGTTCGTGTTGTGCATTTTAATAATTGATAGAGAGCCATTTTATTTTTGCTCTTTAAAGCGTTAGTAATGGGCCTTTGCCTTATTGGTATTCGCCCGAAATAATTTAATAAAAATATGTCAGTAATAAAACATAAGGACCAGCGTGTCGGAATTTATATCGACACCGCGAACCTGTATCATAGTGGAAAGAATCTTTACCACTCAAAAGTCAATTTTGGCGCCATAGTAAAAGACGCTCTAGATGGACGTAAACTTATCCGCGCATTGGCCTACGTGATCGCCACAGAATCTGGTGAAGAGAAGGCCTTTTTCGAAGCGCTCGGCAAAATGGGCATCGAAACCAAGGTCAAAGACCTCCAAATCTTCGGATCTGGAGCCAAAAAAGCCGACTGGGATGTTGGTTTGGCCATAGATGCAGTCAAACTCGCACCAAAACTCGACTCAATCATCCTCTTAACTGGTGATGGCGATTTCTGTCCACTCGTTGAGTATCTACAAATGAACCAAGGTTGTCAGGTTGAAGTTGTCTCATTTGGCAAATCCACTTCTGCCAAGCTTATCGAGGTTGCGGATCATTTCACAGATCTCGATGTTTCACCAAACAAATATCTCTTAAGATCTGGG
>CAIQCA010000146.1 GCA_903870235.1 uncultured bacterium | reverse complement strand
GTTTCAAGTCCAAGAACGCTGTTCACAAACTCGTAAACAAATTGGTAGAAGAAGGTGTTATAAGCAGAGACTCTTATGGCCGATTGGTTCCAAACAAACTTATGGGCGAGATCCCGATGCTTGGTTTGGTGGAAGCCGGGTTTCCCTCAGTCGCAGAAGAAGCTGTTTTAGATACTATCAACCTGGATGACTATCTCATAAAGAACAAGGAGGCTACTTATCTGCTTACCGTAAAAGGTGACTCCATGATCGATGCTGGAATTCAAGAAGGCGATATTGTAATCGCAGAGCGTAAGAATGAGCCCAAAGTAGGCGATATCGTTATTGCTGAAGTTGATGGCGGTTGGACTATGAAATATTTTCGTAAAGATGGAGGTAAGATTTATCTAGAACCAGCCAACAAAGCTTACAAACCCATTTATCCCAAAGAAGCCTTGCATGTTGCTGCCATCGTGAAAGGGGTTATTAGAAAGTATTAATTTTATGGATATAAAAAAACTGTCAGATTTCTTGAAGGTCGCCAAGAAAAATACCTACGCTTCCGCGACGGCTAAAAAAGTTAAGTCTCAAAGACCGGGCTCTAGAGATTATGAATACAGTGTTGGTGATTTACTTTACCACGATACTTTTTTTGGTAGTCTTAATTTTATTGGCGAAGAAGTTGTTTACGAAGGCGGAAAACCGGTTTGGGCTATGAATTATAACGGCTATACGGACCCTGGATTAACTGAAGAGGAGATCGACAAATCTCTAAGGGGGGCATTGGGTCAAGAAAAAAATGATCTTATTCCGGTTCGTGGACCAAGTTTGTACGTCTCCGGCAACTGTAAATATACAAACAAGATACGTGGTGACTTGAAACAATTTGAAGGTCGTGAAGAGATAGAAAAAGACGGTAAATTGGTATATTTTGCGGTATTTCATGGAGGCTTGATTAAGTAGCTATTTCAATCTTATATTTCAAATCAGAAGAGATAATAAAAATCATATGGAACCCCTCGCCAACAAAATTCGTCCGCAAACACTCAAGGACTTTGTCGGTCAGGAACATCTGGTTGGTGCAGGTGGTGGGGGCCCATCAAAGCGCAGCGATTCTGCTGGTGTCGGCGCCGCCGCAGTTGGGGCGAAAAAATCTCCGGGTCCTTTGTATCAAGCTATAAAAGATAAACACCTTTTTTCATTTGTACTCTGGGGGCCACCTGGTGTTGGCAAGACAACTATCGCACGTATATATGCCAAGGCTTTGAATGCACGCCTTTATGAACTTTCTGCGGTAAATGCCGGCAAGGATGACATTAAGAAGATTTTGGAAGATCCGAACACACTCATGGAGCAGAGGCCTAAGTTGCTCTTTCTAGATGAGATCCACCGTTTCAATAAAGCCCAACAAGATTTTCTTTTACCGTATGTTGAAAATGGTAAGTTGACGCTGATTGGCGCAACTACTGAGAATCCAAGTTTCGAAGTTATACCGGCTTTGTTGTCTCGTTGCAGAGTCTTTGTATTGAAGTCACTTGGAGATGATGATCTCAAGAAGATCATTCTTCGGACAAAGATAAAGATTCCTAAGGATGCTTTGAATTGGCTTGTTGGTCTCGCTAACGGAGATGCTCGCATCGCCATTACGGCTATAGAAAATACCAAGAGGCTTTATGGTTCGATAACTCTGGAAAATATCAAGAATACTTTCGAGCACGCTTTCTTGAGGTTCGATAAAAAAGGTGAAGAGCATTACGACACTATCTCAGCTTATATAAAGAGTATGCGTGCTAGCGATGTAGATGCAGCAGTTTATTATCTGGCTCGCATGTTGGAGGGAGGCGAGGATCCGAAGTTCATTGCCAGACGCATGGTCATCTTTGCTTCTGAGGATATCGGTCTGGCACAGCCAACAGCTTTGGTTGTCGCAAATGCAGTCTTTCAAGCGGTAGAAGTTATCGGTATGCCTGAAGCGGCTATTAACCTCGTTCACGGTACAACTTTTTTGGCTTTAGCTGCCAAAGATCGGAGCGCTTACGAAGCGCTTCGTAGCGCACAAGAAGACGTGCGCAAGCTTGGTAACATACCTATTCCTCTCAAAGTACGTAATGCACCGACAAAACTCATGAAAGAGCTTGGTTATGGTAAGGGTTATGAAAAGTATCCCAATGCTGGTAAAGTTGGTGACGCTGAATCGTATCTACCAGAAAAATTAAAAGATAAAAAGTATTTGATTATAAAGAAGAGGGGTATCGAAAAATAAAAAACTCCGTGTAGCCGATTTGACAAACTTGATTTTAAGCGTAGTTTACTAGTTAGAGAACAGAGGGGAATTAAAATAAGGAGTCTCAAATGGGAATGCAAGATGAAGTTTGTGATGGCCCTGCACAGGGCCCAATGAATGATCGGGCATCGCTTGAACGAAGGATTGTGGAACTCAACCACGAGATTGAGCGCCTTCAAGAAATTGTGGCGCGCAAGCCGCTACCTGACACCAGGAAGGCGATTACTCACAAGTTCGATATCGCTGGTCACGAGGGCTATATCACCGTTGGTGAATATGAAGACGGCAGGCCCGGTGAATTGTTTATCACCATGGCCAAGGAAGGTTCGACGATTGGTGGCTTGCTGGACACTATCGGTACGCTCACAAGTTTGGCCTTGCAATACAATGTGCCGATTGAGGTGTTGGAGCGAAAATTGGCACACATGCGTTTTGAACCGAGTGGTTTCACCAAGAATCCGGAGATTCCGATCGCTAAGTCGATTTCGGATTATATGTTCCGATGGCTGGCTTTCCAGTATTTTCCGGGGTATCGCGAGCGGTTTTCGTCACAAGCCAAACCGGAGGCTCTGCCAGTGCAAGGAGGGCAGTCTGGGCCGAAACCACCACGAACACCAGTGGATATCGTTGCACATGCTCTTGCTGAATCACCACTTTGTGACACGTGTGGTGCAATCACGGTTCGTAATGGCGCTTGCTATAAGTGCCTCAATTGCGGCAATTCCATGGGTTGTTCCTAAACACCCTCAAAGCTCACCGGCTGTCTGGTGAGTTTTTTTGTCTATGAATAATCAAATTTAATTTGACAACCGTTTTGTACAAGGTAACATCAGTAGCGGAGAATGGAGGCTCCTTGATTTGGATAAAAATACCAAAGGTTCTGATGGCGTTAATGTTCACAAGAAGATGGGTCTCGAGGAAAATGATCCAGTTGAATTGAGGCGGCAAATTGCTTGGCTCAATCAAGAACTGGAGTTGGCCCACAGACGGGGTGTTACACCACTACGTATTGCTCCGGCCAAAGTTTCTCGCACGAGCCACCTTCGTTTCGATATCGGTGGTCACAAGGGAAGCATCCAGGTTTCAATCTTTGAAGATGGTCAACCTGGCGAAGTAAAAATCTCGGTTCTCGATAATCGGCCGATCGTTCATGATTTGATCGATTCCCTGGGAATAATGTTGTCGTTGGCCTTGCAGTACGGCGTTCCAACGGAAGTTATTTTCAAGGTCTTTGCTCGAAGAGGCCCGAATTCCGGCATTGTTGAACATCTGTTCAAACGGCTGGAACATGAAGTCAAGATTATTAGTGATTCCAGGATTGAACCACCGCCAGCCAAACCTCATCGATTGGCTGACAGTTCCTCTGGTTAATTCCAGGTAATTCCGCCGCCCTAGTTGCACACCATATGTTTTGGTGCGCGCTGGGCGGTTTTTTGTTGATGCGCCGCCGCGCGCGAGTCAGTGTCAGTGTTTATTACCATATACCTCGTCGGCTTGCCGCGGGGTGGTTTATTACTACATAGCGAATTTGGTCCAAATTTAGGCCCAAATTCCATATGTACAAAAAGACTTAGTGCTTGGCTAGGCCCACCACGTTACCTATTAAGAATTTGGCCGCCTCTACTTAATTGGAGCCTGAATTTTTCCATTAATTAGAGTCTCGATCTTTTCTATATCAGTCGGCGCAAACCATTCAATCTTTTTATCCCTTTTGAACCAAGTTTTTTGTCTTCGGGCATATTGCCAGATTTTTGTAGAAAGCGTCTCTACTAACTGCTCACGCGTAAGTTCGCCTTGCAAAAATTTTGCCAAGTAGCGGTATTCCAATCCTAGTTCATCCATGCGCTCATATGAGAGGCCCAATTTTTGTGCCTCTTCAATCATGCCATTATCCAATCTTTTTTTCAGACGGGCACGTATACGCTCCTTGAGTATCTCATCTGACATGATGAGCCCTATTATTAGAGGTTCGTATTTTGATGAATTTTCACCCCCATAACCAATTTCGCTGATTTTCGACGACTCATTTAATATAGGTACTGACCCCAGTTCTCTAGCTATAAGTATGGCCCGTGCTAGCCGTCGAGCATTTTGCGAGTCGCCTCCATTTTCCATGTCTTTAGCTCGTCTAGGGTCTAGCCTTTGCAACTCCGCAAACAATTCCTCAATATGTCGTCCCTCCAAACTTTTTTGTTCAGCAAAATCAGTTTCTACATCAGGAAAATTCAATTCATCAATCAAAGCAGAAATATAAAAACCGGTACCGCCACAGATTATTGGCAATTTTTCGCGTGCGCCTATTTCAGCAATCGCCGCTTCAGCCGATTTCTTCCAATCTATTACCGATACTCTTTCTTGTGGTTCAACGATATCTAAACAATAGTGGGGGATACCCTGCATCTCTTCTTTGGTAATTTTCCCTGTGCCAATATCTAAACCCTTATAGACTTGTCTTGAGTCTGCCGAAATAATCTCAGCGCCACTATAGCCGCCGATTTTTTCTTTTTCTATCCATTTGGCCAAAGCTACCGCCAAGTCACTTTTTCCGGTCGCGGTTGGGCCTAGGATTACTAGAAGTTTATTTTTTGGGGCCATATTTGGCTATCTTTAACGTATCTGGCGTGACCTTATGTTTTCCTATTAAGTGTGCCGGGAGGGAGAATCGAACTCCCATGGATTTCTCCGTACGATTTTGAGTCGTATGCGTCTACCAATTCCGCCATCCCGGCTTAGGTCAAAGTTTATATCAAAAAACAAAAATCC
>CAIQCA010000145.1 GCA_903870235.1 uncultured bacterium | reverse complement strand
ATGCAAAAGAAATATCAACAGCGATTTCAAGTGACTCCATATCATCATCCGATATTGAGAAGTTTTTGTCTGCTAACACCGAAAAGATATATTCACATATATGCATCACGGCCATAGGAAAATCTTTGGAAAACTTGGCTGCAACTGATGCAAAAATGGCTCAGGAAAAATATGCTTCATTTAAGCCGTCATTTGATAAGATGTGGAAAAGTGATGAGCCAGAGATACAAGACGCTATAGAAAGAGTTCTATCTCGTCTCTCGGTTCTAAATGTTATTTCCAAAGCCGACCTTGATACTTTTGGCGCACAATTACCGATATTTGATGAAGACCCATTGGCTGGAAAAGAATCGATGAAAATAAAATTTACTGAGATAGCTAGCTCGATAGAATCAGATCCAAAACTTTCCAAGTATGTGTTCCCTATCATTATCGCCTATGGATCAAAGATAAAGGGCTATGGTAAAAGAGTAGCTGATATAGATATAGCTGTTTTCGTAAAACCCGATGTAGACATGGCGGATCGACCCCACATGGAAAAACTCTTGGACGGTCTCTGTGAGACTCATGGAATCAAAGATTTACCACTTGAATTCTGGTTAGAAAATGACAGCGAAAAGAGCACAGAGATACCCAAAGGGAAAAATGCGGAAAAGGAAGCAGGATTAAAATACCGCATAAAGGAT
The DNA here is from genome assembly GCA_903870235.1 of uncultured bacterium. Lineage (GTDB taxonomy): Bacteria > Patescibacteriota > Minisyncoccia > Phycocordibacterales > PALSA-1337 > C7867-002. Next base: position 1,450 of record CAIQCA010000145.1, on the reverse strand, counting down.
TTTCCAAGACCCGATAAATTACTTGGTGATAGCGGCCTAACACATGTTCTTTTCAATGGTGTCTGGTGCGGTAATAAGGACGCTGTTCAAGAACTATATGCAAAATTACTAACTGGATATCTAGCCCCACAAGAAGAATTGGTGACGGAAAACCAGAGGTTGGCTTGGCTTGAGGAGATGGAGCGTGATTCACTTCAATACCGATTGATGCACAGAGGCTATGCAAATTTCTATCCTGAGAAAGGTGGCATCCGCACCAAACATTCCGATATGATCGACTCTGAAAGCACTTTCTGGGATTCAGGATACCGACGTCTAGCTACCAAACTCTATCTTAAAAAAGTATTTTTACCTGAATTATCTTAGAATTCGGTCGACTTTGCTTATGAAAATTGGGCGACAAAAAAGCCCCGTACACTTGTACGGGGACTTATGAATCACACATCATCGTTTTGGTGGATAACTATTGAACTCAAGTTCCCTGAAGTTCTCCGGTATCGTCATCCCAGGGATTTCTGCTCCAAAACGTGCATTCAGTGCTTTAGGATCTTTGGCCTTATAAAGCGCCTCAACTCCAGTTATCCGCCCCGCAACGACCAATTGAAACAAATGATCGTCGAGGAGCTGCATCCCTTCAGACCTTCCGACCTGAATCGCATTGTCAATCATATTCGTCCTGTTGTCACGAATCATGTTGGCAACAGCCGGGTTCATGCACATGAATTCCATGGCAACAACTTGGCCGTGCTCACAACAAGGAATGAGTTGCTGACACAACACACCCAGCAGGCTCATGGCCAATTGTGTTCGAACCTGATCCTTTTCGGTTTCCGGAAACACATCGATAATCCGATTGATGGTGCTACTCGCGGTTGACGTATGCAATGTCGCCAAGACTAGATGTCCAGTCTCAGCAGCCGTCAATGCCGCTCTGATCGTTGGAAGATCCCTCATCTCACCAACTACGATAGTATCCGGATTGGCCCGAAGCGCATCATTTAATGCGTCAGCAAAAGACGGACTATCTGTCGGAACTTCACGCTGAGTCAAAACACCACTGTCATTTCCGAAAACATACTCTGTTGGTTGTTCAACGACATAAACATGACGTCCTCCACCGTCGAGTTGTTTGGAAATCACCGAAGCCAATGTTGTCGTCTTTCCAGAGCCAGTGGCGCCGGTGACCAAGAGAAGACCACGAGGACGATCCGTCAAACTGATAAAACCTTTTGGCAAACCAATCTCCTCGTATGTGAGAATCTTGCTCGGTAACAACCGAAGTGTAATAGCCTTAACCCCTCGAGCCTGACAGACATTGACACGAAAGCGTGCTTTGTCATGCTCAATCGAGAAGTCAACGCTATGGTTCGCTTCAAATTGTTTACGATGTGCTTCACTTGGAACCAGTGAGGAAAATACTATTTCCATATCACCATTGCCCATGGGCTCT
>CAIQCA010000144.1 GCA_903870235.1 uncultured bacterium | reverse complement strand
TATAATACAAATAACAACTATCACCAACAGGAGAATAATCGCGCTTTTTTCATCATTAGCAAATCCGTATTTGATAAGAATTCTCACCATAAAAGAATCTCTGGGACTATTCTTTCGCGTCTTAAGACTACTACGAGTTCCCGATAAGGGATTTTCATCAAAAATTTCTGTAGACATATTTATATGTTAACAAGGGATCTCTTCTACACTCGTTCTACAATTCGTCTAAAGGTATTGTCGAGTCTTTCTATTATATCTTTCTGTCTTATATTGCCATCCCTAGCATCAGCCTCAATATCCAACTGTAAGTATTCTCCAACCAGGCTCCTTATTCCAGCTAGATCACCTTCTGTCATCTTTTCTTGTGCCGCCATAAAAGGAATACCATTCACAACTTCCAAGTCAATAAGAGTGCCTCTTATTTCTGGCTCACTCTTGAACCACTCCTTATCTCCTATACTTTCAACTTTCTCCATAGTTTTATATTTAATTGATTAATATGACGATATTATATCAGATTACCATGCATGTATTACTCCGTAACTGCGGCTTTCGCGACCGCAAATATACCCTTCAATATACCTTTAACTATGCCCAAGACTGCACTAAGTACAGCCTTAGTGATCTTTGTTGCTCCAGATTCAGCAGCTTCAGCAAGCTTCTTGGCGACATCGGAATTGACTTCTTTACCTCCAGGAGTCTTAAGTAATTTACCGTCTGGTGTTTTTCCAGTTTCGATAATAATTTTAAGTTCGGTTTTCGGTAATGCTCCCAAAAGTTTAAGCATACCTTCTAGATCTTTTTCATATTTAGCATTTTCCTCTTTTTCTTTCAGTTTGATTTGATCCTCCTCCAATGCACGTAATTCATTGTTATTGGCTGCATTTTCGAGCGGGCTTTCTAGAGGAGGTAGACCCAAAGCCACGCGAGTGTCATTGAGTTTCTTCATATCCTCGGCTGTAGACTGTTTTATAGCATCAATTCTTTCGCTATTTTTCTGCATCTGTGCTGTTATATCCTCCAAATCTTTCTCTGGATTGATAAAGGTTTTTTCAGGATCTTCGCCAGCCTCAGCTATCACTTCTTGGGGCTTTGCAACAGCTTCCGCCCCCGTTTCTGTAGTATCGATTTGGCCACCATCGAGTCTTTGTAACTTTCCATCTTTTTCAACCATAATGCCATCGAAGCGGTCTTTCATGCGCTGCTGTTCACGCATATTTGTTTCCCTAGTGACCTCCTCAGTATGTTCAGTGGAAGGTGGCGGCGTATCGAGTGTTTGTCTCATAAAATTGGTTTATATGTCTACGTAATGACACTATTATAACATCAATAGCTAATCCATAATACAACGCACTGAAAAACCTATCGCATGATAGTGAGAGTTCATAATTGCTGAACTACTATTGAACTCAAGGTGTCTTGCAGCCCAATTACCATCATATGTGCTCGTCCAATACTCACCCCAGGAACCCTCACTGAAAAGCGAACCACCTTCATACAACCGTTGACCAGCCAGTGTTAATTTCAAAACCGAGCCAAAGGCACCTGCACTGTCTTGCGAATCCCAGCTTGAAATTTCTGAAGTAAGCTCAGCCTCTGTAGGCAATCTAAATCCTGTTGGGCACGGATTATTGGGTCCACTTACCCCTTGCCACAGTACACCACTGGGTTCAGGGCCCCAATTACCATAGGAATACATGGATGCCAGAATAAATTTTGAATGCCCAGGCACCCAGCTATCCGAGGTCACGTCCGTCGCACCAGATAACGGTACTCTAATCTGATGTCCATCAGCGGCTCTGCCCCATTGAAATACATCACCATAAGCAGCAGAATCGGTGGCCGAAAGAGCTACACGTGTCGCTCCAAGGTTTCGATCAAGCCAGACTTTGCCAGTAACTGGATTTTGTACTGTTCCATATGTAACAGAACTACCATTATAAACAAAAGTAATACCACTTCTAATCCACACTGCATATAAGGTCACGTTTGAAGAACCTGTCATCGTGTAACTCGCACCATCTGCATAAGATACCAGACCACTAGATGATGTAGACCATCCAGAAAAAGTATAGCCCGTTCTAGAGTAAGTATTGGGGTTGAGGTTGGCTGTTTGTCCAGTATCTAAAGTCTGCGTTGAAGTATCTCCTGTACCACCATTGCGATCGAACGTGATATAAGGAACAAACAAAGGTAGTGATGTCCCGCCCCCCGATGTGGGATCAGAAGAAACTGTCACAATATTGTTAGAGAGAGTGTAGTTCTTACCATCTGATGTATACATATACGTATTATTACAACCAGCAGTAGTGTCAGTTGTATTGATAGCTAGCCCGTCTGGATCAGAAGGTAATTTGGATATATAACCACCACTAACAATACCTGGTATCCAATCCGTCCTGCCGACAATGCCTGTAGAAGCACAGGGATTAAGGCCATATGTTTGTCTGGTTCCACCACCACCTCCACCCCCGGTCATGGTCGATGGGTAATTCCCGCCATGATCATTGGCATACATCTCCAAACCTGTCTTAATTGTACGAACATCAGTAGTCCTCTCAGAATTTTTGGCAGATACTCTAGCACTATTCAAAAAAACAATAATTATAGTAGCCAAAATACCTATTATGGCTATAACTATTAAAATCTCTATAAGAGTAAAGCCTCTGTATTTGGACTTTGACATGGCATTATTATAACAAAAAAAGAAGCGTTCCCGTTATCCGCGGTTACGCCTCATTTGTCCTTGGTGCCACCAGGCACCTGGCCAGCCTGTCTTTGGGCAACTTTGATTTTCCAGATCAGATTTTCTGCCCTGCAAAGAGGACAAAGACCATCCGGACCCCTGTTGAGCTTAGGACTAAAATCCCGATCACAGACAGCACACCGACCAGGCCGCGGCCTGAACTTAAATGCTGGGGTTGGACCCAAGCCAATCAGCTCCGCTGGCACAATCTCGTGATCCGGAATTAGTGCTCTCTGTGGCGCAAAAATACTTCTAACGACTTGTACCAAGACATTCATATTTACCTCCTATATAAATATAATCATACTTATGTATACTTGTCAACAGGTTTTGATACACAATCAGTTAAAGTGAATACCCGCTCAAAGTTATATTCGTGGTATCTACAGCTGACTGAATAGTTTTTATAGTCCATGTAACAGCGAGCCAATAAGTAACAACCGTGGATACAATCAAAAGTATCAGAGCGATAATGCCAATCTTTTTTGATTTAGAATCGTGTGACTTGATATATTTTATACCAGGCCATTTGGTTACTAGTATGAAACAGATCGATGGCAATATGATGCTGAAAGCGTAGATACCGATTTGAGTCCAAACTGATATTGAAAGTGGTGGTATATGAAGCTTGTTGCCACAATTGGGACAAAAATAATATTCTTTTAGTACGGGCTGGTGGCAAACAGAACATGTTCCGGGATTATTTTCGCTTATAGATGCTGGTTCTGTACTCATGGTGGAAGTATAGCAGACCAAACAAAAAAGCGCCGGTTTTACAACCAAGCGCTCTGACGTGGACATTGGTCCAAAAGAATCACTCTTCACTCAATTGGAACATAGGCTTTCTGACCAAACAACGCTTTGAGAGGTCCAGTCAGAAGGTCGAGGATGTCCTTACCAGGTGGCAATGGTGTACACGAGAAGAAATACCAGCGCGCTACTCCGAAGACCCTGATAAATAAGGAATACACGGAAGCCTTCCCTGTATATAATTCTAGGACCCAGAGAAGGAGGAACGCCACCTCCAAAAGACGTAGCATTTTACCGGTATACGACACCTCGAGTGGATTTCGCGACATAGATGACCCACTACTACGTTGTGGTTTGTGAGTATTCAGTATGAGCGCAATCACATACTGAAGCAGTATCATAAGTCCTGCTGTCATCAGAATGTCTCCGATAAACGATACGAAGCTGCCGCCTTTGAGAAAATCCGCAATGTTCCTGATAGCGAAAACGGCAAACTCACAATAAAATGCCGCCCAGCCAAGCCAGAAGTTATCTTTACCAAACAAGTACTGCGACCCATGCGTCAGCTTCTCAAAGAGCCAGAGCAACTCCCGATCAAGATCATCTAACCATTTCATTACAATCTCCTTTTTAAATTTTGCAAACCTACAACACAATAAACTCTTTTATTGGTTTTGTCAATATACCAAAATATGATACACTGACAAAAGAACAGGAGGACATCATATGGCAAATAAGCCAGCAGAAAAGAAACAGCCAGCGTCACCTGGTGTGCATGAGGTAAGTCTTCCACCGGATGACGAAGGCACAGTTGAAGGAACATTGCGCGCGCTTGAAATCATCTTGGCGGCAACGCCACCGGGATTCATCGAGCGGATGCACGCTCGTTAACACTCACGGCACCAGCAAAGTTCAGACACCCCGTCTTGCCAGGAAAACCCTGCTTGACGGGTTTTTTGTCGTTGACAATTGGATTATATTGGGCATAATACGCTAACTAAGCAAGGTGCTTAGCCGTCTAGTAATAGATGCACTGTGCACATTGATAAGCCGCATATATGCGGAGAATGGATGATATCGATGAGTGAATCGAACACACCTCAAATGACTGAGGATCAGAAACGGCAGATCCAAGCAATAGTGACAGCGGCCGTAGTTGCCATCTTTGCCAGCAAGACCTTGGACGAACGTGGTGCCGCGGAGGTTATCAAGAAAAGTGATCGCCTTCAGGTCATTATTACCGGGGCTATTAATGAACTTTCCAAGACGGTCTTCGCTGGAAAAGACAAACACATTGTTGAGATTCTTCTGGACGTTGGGTTGGTGAAACTGACCGATGTTCAAGAAGCTCAAAAGCTTGTTGAAACCGACAAAAATCTGGGCACCTTGGATGCTTTGATCCAGATGAAGATCGTCACCCGTGAAGACGCTATCAAAGCCTATGCCGCTCAATTTGGCATGGATTTCGTCAAGATCTCAGACTGCAATGTGGCTGATGAAGTCATCGCCATGGTTCCCGCGGCCGTGGCTCGCCGGTACAAGATCATTCCACTATTCAAACACGAGGGCAAGCTCACGATTGCACTCTGCGATCCACTCGATGTCGATACCATCGATAGCCTGCGCTATGTCCTCAAGGTCAACATCGAAGCACTGGTTGCACTCGAGGAGGAAATCGAGACCGCGCTCATCCGCTATTACGGTGTAGCGAGCTAATTTTGCTCAATAAATGGTTTTTGATGGGGGTATTTGCACACGAATGTGCAAATACCCTTTTTTATTATGAAAAAGAGATCAAAAAACCTCTATATATATGCCTTACCACACTTGGCCATAGCATCAATAACTTTGCCTAATTTCTTACCAAAAGAAGTAACAGAATAGTATAAATCGTCTTTAGAGATAATGCCTTCGATGACTAGTCTACGAAGCTTCAATGACAATGTGCGACTACTTACCCCGTCCAGTGACCTCTCTAATTCAGAAAATCGCATAGGAGAAGATAGTAAATCTCTTATAATAAGAATAGTCCAGGAATCTGAAAATATACTGGCTACCTTGGCAACCGGACATATTTTGATTTTCGGTGTCATAGACACATGTTATCAAGCATGGTGTTCATTGTAAAGTACTTTACAAAGTAAAGTTATAAAGCTATGATACATAGACAACTTTGCAATCTCACATCAAAGTATTAAAAATAATTAGGCGAAACAAAAGCCTCAAATAAAATGAGTATCATAAATGCACTAAACTGGCGTTATGCCACAAAGAGAATGGATGGCACCGAAGTTCCGCAAAATAAAGTAGACAATATACTGGAAGCTATAAGACTAACTCCATCGTCGTTTGGATTGACTCCTTACTCACTGATAGTCGTGAAAGACAAGAAAATACTAAAGCAGATCAACGCCGAGGCTTGTCAGCAACCACAATTGTTAGAAGGGTCACACTTGATCATATTCGCAATCTGGGACAAGATCACCGAAAAACAAGTTGACGACTATATGGCTCTGGTATCTTCTACGCGTAATGTTCCTGTGACAGCTCTCGGAGATTACAAGAAAATGATCTGGGGTATGGTAAGTTCCATGTCACCTGCTGATGTTAACAACTGGTCTGCCAAGCAAGCATATATCGCATTGGGTGCTGGTATAGCCACAGCCGCCCTCGAAGAAGTTGACGCTACACCTATGGAAGGTTTCAATCCAGCGAAACTTGATCAGGTTCTAGGTCTACAAGCAAAAGGTTTGAAGAGTACGGTACTTCTCATGCTCGGATATCGTGATGTCAAAAACGACTCTCTAGTGAAAGCTAAAAAAGTCCGTCGTGCTAAGAAAGATTTTATAGAAATGATATAGACATCATTCACCTTCCTTATAAATTCAAAATCTACTCTGCGTATTAAAAATATTTTTCTTTCCGATACCAATAATTTGGGTTGTTTTACCGTTCACCAATATTGCCTGTCTATCCGTCAGTGCTATAACTGGATATCTAGCCTTCAGCGCAGACCTTGTGACAGCATCGCGACATTCCCTATTGAAATGTGCCGTGATCAAGAAAGGAACCAGACTTAGTCCACGCAGATCCTTCATGCCCAAAACATTCCTATCAGGATGTTTCCACATCGCCGCTTCAATCGTTGGACATACTACATAACTACCAGCACTTAAACCAAGATAGACTCCCCCTCTCTTAACAAAAGCTCGAATAGCTTTATCAAGGCCAGTTTTCCTAATAGCATTTAAGTATTCAAAAGTATTTCCCCCGAAAACAAAAACAACATCAAAACCCTTTAGATCACTCTTTTGGACCTTTCTTTCAAATTGGAAGAAAGTAATATTCTCTTTTGGTATTTTGACGGCTTTGAACTGCCTAAATTGTCTCTTAACATACTTATTCTTAGTAATGTTTTCAGTTAGAGTAATGATCAATAACACCTTTATACTAGAAGGCTTTTTACCAACTAATTTTATAAATTCTTTACCAATAGATAGATTCTTCCACCAACCAGCTGATGTGAGTAATAGTTTCATGATTTCAAGTTTACTGTTTTCCTCAAATAATCCTCCATCAATTTTATATCATCAAAATCTTTTGGTCTTCCAAGCTCTCTCTTGAACTTGATAAATTCTTCCAGTCGTATGAAAGGAAAACCATTTATGATATCAGCATTCCCTATCAATGACTTTGTATCCCCTATGTAATTGCCAAACATATAATTTGGCACGATATCGACATTGTCTTTATTGAGCATAATTCTACTTGTACTCAAGCATTGTTCACAAAGACACTGCTTATATCCTTCTTTGAGTAACTTCTTATACAAATTTGTAGTAACCAAAATATCCAGATCATGGGCTTCTCGGATATTGTGCGCCGCCATAGCACCACCGACAACTACATACTCGCCAATTGGAAAATCGAGCTCTTTCAATTTCTTGTATATATCCATGTAAACAGTATATCAAAATTATCCATAATTTCGAAGATTACTGGATACGTTTTCGATTGTATGCTAACGTTTAGATAGAAATGAGAGGAGACAGACATGTTAAGTCGAGAACAAAAGAAGAAGATGTGTGATACTCAATTTGCTGAATTGGAACGCGCCGGAAACGTGCCATTCCAAGGTTTTTTACCAGCACACTTGGTCTGGTTCGATCTATCGGTTCTCAAGAAGAAACCGAGTCAGCGAGCCACACCTCCACAAGAACGCTGACCTAACCAGGCCATGCGAATACCCGTCTACAACCTGTAGACGGGATTTTTTATATATTATAAACACTCACATATCAACTTAACCCAACCACCCCAAAATAATAATCGAAATTATACCTAAAACTATCCCGACAATATCATATATATTTAATTGTTCTTTGAAGAAAATCGCTCCTATTATCGTAAGAAGAATAATTGTCGTAAGTGAATATAGAACACCAAGTAGTCCCAACTTCACATGTTTCATCACAAAGAACCAACCAACAGCCGTAAGTGCATATACGATCATGCCAGTAAAAAAAGGTAAGTATGCAATATATTTTGAACCACTTCCTGAAAGTTTAATAAAATAGTCTCCAAGGACTCCAACTCCAGCGAGAACTACAGTGGCTATAATTGGAATTATATTCATTGTTGATTAAAAACTAAATAATTACTTGCAAAACCAAGCCTGGCTAAAAATACGGCAAAATTAATACTTATTACAAACAACAATAAATCTTGAAATAATCGTTTATTCCGTTTGTCAGAAAACATAAAGATAATTATATCAAATAAGTTCACCTGTGAGGACAGCCAGCCCAGCAACAAGGTCTCCTCATTCCACCCTTCAATTTTGATTGCCCAACCTTAATCCGACGATTCCGTGTCTCCAACTGTTTCGCGGATGTAACCCAACAAATCCATTCGTTACGAGCGAGTGGTGTAATATCCTCCCAGACGGCTAGCGCTTTGGGGTCAGCAAGAAGAGCATTTCGTAAATCAGCAGGCATTTTATGCACTGCACCACTCATGAGTTCTTTCTTTGTCATGACTTCATTATAACAAAGTTTTCTACTCCACCCCCGGCGTAACCCATGTCGGGCTACTTATAAGAGTACCCGTATGACTATTACCACTGCTGTCAGTCAGAGAATCCCCTGTTCCTTGGTTGAATTTATAGTAAGCTACAGTGTTACTATCTGTACCGAGATTTTTTGAAGGAGTAAAGTTGGTGGTGTAGCGAGCAACATTAGAAACACGAATTTCATCTATTGTTCCAATAAAATTCTGGCCGTATGTAGTCGTAAAACTTATATGAGCTACGGCGTCAGAAGCAATGGAAGCAGACACAACTTGTGATGCTTGCAACACTCCGTCTGTCCAAAATGTTAAAGTAGTTCCATCGTATTGGCCAACAACATGATGCCATGAACCATCGCGAACATTTGTTGATCCCACAACCTCTCCGACACCACCATAATCAAAATACGGAACAGTTCCAGAGCTACCGTCTAGAATGAGTCTCCAGTAATTACTTGTTCCGTAATCGCCTGCTGAAATTATTGTTTGATAACTAGAATTTGTAGATTTAATCCACGCTTCAACAGTCATATTTGTAAAAGTACCAAGTGAGCCAATATCTACATAATTACTTCCATTAAACTCCAATGCATAATTCGTCTCCGGTGGCGTTCCCCCACCCCCTCCTCCTAGAGAATAACCACCAGTAGCAGTAGGTGGTGTGTGATCAGTTGGTAGAGGACCTAGGAAGGCGACAACTGGTGTAGTAGTGGCATAACCTGGTTGGTTAGTGAAGCCGATCTCTGT
>CAIQCA010000143.1 GCA_903870235.1 uncultured bacterium | reverse complement strand
CCTGGAGCATTTAAAATAGTCTCTTCAACCTCTTCCTTAGGAGCAGTCAGCCAATAACCAGCCTTTGTGGCCCAAGGAGAAACCGAATTTGCTCTACCAAATGGAGCCAGAAGACCCGCATAAATCTGGGTTATGTTTATTACGCCAGCCTTGGCCGCCGAATACGCCATAGCGTCCGGATATCCATGAATGCCATGCCTAGAGGCAACATTTACCATATTTCCATTCTTTTGTTTCTGAAATAATTGCACAGCATATTTAGAAACATTCATCATGGAAATTAGATTGGATTGCAGTGACCTGGTCCAAACTTCAGATGTTCCTCCCCATTCATCACCAATTATGTATTTACCGGCGTTGTTTACAAGAACGTCTATTTTTCCAAATTCTTTCAAGGTAACCTCGATAACATTTTTTGCCTCATTTTCATTTATCAAATTCGCCTGGATAGCGATAGATTTCTGGCCCAATCTACCAATTTCGTTCACCACCCCATCGGCTCCTGTTTTATTTTCCCTATAAACTATGGCTACAGTAGCCTCGTTTTTTGCAAACATCAAAGCCGTAGCTTTACCTATGCCACTTGAACCGCCAGTTATTAGGATTACTTTATCTTTGAACATTATGTTTTCTTAATTCTAAAACTATTCTTTGTCAGGCAACCCCCATTGCCAACGTGGCTTTTCACCTTTTTTGTAACAGATCGTGAGAAGAATGGTGGTAAATATTATTATTAATAATATCAAAACCACAGGTACATCAGTGACCAAAGAATTTTTATTGGTAACCAAAACAGAAACTATAAGACAAAGTACATACACCAAAATCACAACCCAGCCCTGCCACTTAACTGGCGTCCAGCCCCAGCCAAATAACTTTCTCTTGAACCAATATCCTTCTGGATTATTCTTTAGGTATTCTACATATTTATCGAATTTTGCCATAATATTATTATAATACCACATCAAGCCAACTTGAACGTATAAACCGATACATTCTCCACAAATATCCGATATCCTCAATCTCTATATAAGTATCTACCGCGTAGCCATTTTCGGTAGCCATATTCTCAAATTCTTCAAAGTCGCCTACTCCATTAAAGTTTATATGGGTCATTATAACAACTCCATTTTCAACAAGATAACCGCCGACTTTTGACCAAAATCTTTTGTGTATCAAATAATCCTTATCATATAAGGCAGACTCTACAATTCCTTCTATTGGAAAATTAGTTATCGGTAAATTTGCGATAATTACATTAAATTTTTGATCTTTTTGCAGATTCTCAAATAGATCACTCAATATAATTTGAACCTTATCTTCTACACCGTTTAAAATAACATTCTCTTTGGCGCACTGAACAGATTCTGGATTTATATCTACACCTATAGAATTCTTCGCGCCATTTTTTATCGCTTGTATTGCTTGTATACCAGTTCCTGTGCCAACATCCAAGACTACCTTACCATTCAAATCACCAAAAATCGTGTGAAGTTTTTCCGAGGTACGTGAAAAATTGCTCCGGGGTGGAAAAACATTTTTACAAGTCTTTATTTTAACACCATCAACATCAACAACTTCTATTTTTTGATTTTTAATTTCATCAAGAAAGTTCTGACTTATCTCTGGATTAATCTTTTTCATAAAAAGTTGGAGTATTAGATTTAAACTAGAACCATTTAGGGTCAAGCCTAGATTGGTGAAATTCTATAATCTTAATTCCGACGCATACCCTATAATTGACTCTTCAATTCAGCTTTTCTTTGCGCAATCGAATCAATCTTATCTTTGAGGCTCTGATACGCTGCTGAAGATTTGACAAGATTCATATACCATTCGGGCGCACTTCTACTTTCTTTATAATAGTAGTGAACCAACCATGAATCAATATTTTGAAGATCTCCTGGTAGGGGTGTATCTGTGTCTATTTTTGACTCTTTTATCGCTTTTTGTGCGAGTGCGTTTGCTATTGAGACCTTAGTTCCACTGTTATATTTATTTGCTATATACAAATAGTCTGAATCTGCGACATCGGCAACTTTTTTTAGATCCTCCAGTATAGCGGCCTGAATTTTCTCGTCCTGAATCTTTGGTCCTTTTAGTAATACCTTGAATTTTCGAGGAAATTCCAAGTCCCTATATGCCAGATCTGGAAACATATAGTCTAGTTCTGAAGACCCATTCTTCGGACCACCTTGTCCCTTATAGAATCTCTCCCTTAGTTTGCTCGGTAATCTGGTATAAAACAAGACACCAATATGCCCATCTTGACCATTTCCATCATTTGAGTAACAAGCGCAAGAACAGTCTGACGCTCTACAAACCCTATCAATAAGCAACTCTTGTAATCTTTCTGATAATTGAGTTATTGAATATAAAAACACTCCAAGATCGCCGGTGTATGAATCCTTAATCAGCTCTTCTACATACTTATTATCCTCCCCTGTATCTTCATATAAACCATATCTAACTATATTTTCTTTTCTATTAATCAATTCTTTCTTTGCAAGTGCCCCCAACTCATTGCCTCTGTTTTTTCTAGCTATAACAACAATTTCATCAACATCCGGTTTTGTCTGCAAAAATTCCTTAAACAAAGCAATTTTCTTTGTAAGTTCTTCTTTCGCCTGCTTCTCTTTTTCCATTTTTGCCCATTCATTTGGATTTTCCCTCTTCCATGCTTCGAATGCCGCATCACGAAGTCCTTGGACCTTTTTGTATTGAGTTGGTATATCTTCATTCATCAACTCAATTTGTTTCTTTATCTTATCAATCGACTCCTCTCTAGGCGATTTCTCTTGGCCAGCAATCTTACCGCCACGAAAATCTAGAGGCGTATCCATTAACTCCTTAACAGTAATTTTCGATTGATGAATTTGTGATATAGACGAACGTAGCTCCTGGCCAGTCTCTCTATAAGATCCAACTTCTTCCGTCTCCGGTCTTCTCTCTATAAAAGTCTTCTTATCAGTAACAGGTGTTGGAGACTGAAATAGATTGGAAAAGAAATCCCGCATTTTATCAGAAAGAGTGGGGCTAACGACGCGGTCTTCAATGTCTTTGCCTGATTCCTTAAGATCAAACAAGTGATTCTTTGCACTAGCATACCCGCCAGCTAAATCATAATAAGCCTTAGTGAGAGCATCCCTTTCATTTGTAAGATCGGTACACTGCTTCATGGCCTCTTCAATCTGCCTGTCCAGCTCTATCTTAGATATTATCTTTTCTCCCTCGAAAACTTCGGTGTTTGCCATAATATTATGTATTAGTAATAAGATTTATATGAGGCAATTATAACATACGAAAATTGTGCTACAAGTTATATTAACGCAATTTGAGTACAAAAAATGACGACAGTGATACATCCTCTTGCCATATCTTCATAAATGGGTATATTGGAAATAGAAAACAGTTTACAAAAGGAACAAAATGAAGAGAAATCCGGCCGAAACACTGGACTTTGTCCAGGGCTGCCTCATGGGAGTCGCTATCGGCGATGCCTTAGGAATGCCCGTGGAAACGATGAAGCATGAAGATATCATGCGACTAAATGGCGGCCAGGGAGTCATTGGTTTTATGCCATCCGTGCAAAAACGCGTATGGGATACCGCCAACTTAAAACCTGGTGACACCACCGACGATTGGCAACTGACACGTGCTGTCGCCAATTCATTGATCCGCACCAAAGGTGTTGTTGATATCGTTGATTGTGCCAAAGAGCACATTCGCGAACTCAACAGTAGCACCTTCGGCTGGGGCAAAGGTTCGCAATTCGCTATCGAAGCGATCCGTGACGGTAAGCGTGATCCGGTCAAAGATCCACTTCCACCAGCATCACCAGGAAAAGGTTGTGGCAATGGCGTGATCATGAAGATTGCACCATTGGCTATTGCTCACACCCTCATGGTGGACAAGAGAAATCTGTGGAATGAATGCAAAGCGTTGGGATCAATCACCCACCCCGACATTCGGGCGAGCATTGCTGCTTATGCAGTTGCGTATTTGATGCAATTCATCCTGCGCAATCAAACGAATCATTTCATTGTCAATCAATCACCGATAATACTCGACATGCTCATCCACGTAGTCATGGATGTCGAAAAGTTGGAAGATCAAAATCTTGAATCTGACTGTGTCTCTTTGAGACTTCTGAGACTACAAGGTATCGGGCATTCGGCTAACTTGGTCCGTGAGACCGCCGGATGTGGGTTTACCGCTCTTGATAGTGTCGCCTTTTCAATCGGCACCTTCCTGCGACATCCGTTAGACTTTCGAGATGGCGTCTTGGAGGCAGTCAACGCCGGTGGTGACAGCGATACTCACGCATCCATCGTTGGTGCTCTGATCGGTCTCAACGGTGGATTGTCAGCAATCCCCAAGGAGTGGCAAGACTTCAATCCTCAATTCCAAGAAACAATCGAGATTGGAGCAAGGTTGAACGAACTGTAGAAATCCAATGGCAAGTATCAAGCCGCGGCGACATCGTCGCGGTTTTTTTGTAAGTTATTAAGAAAAATTTGGCTAGCCAACTCGATCTATAATCATGGTCAGTTATGATCAGATTAGCGAAGTGAAGTATCTGAACTTATTTTAGGATTTTAATATACTTCCTGATTCTACTATCATTATAGATTTTGACTGGTTGCTGTATCTCGAAGAATACCTCCTTGTTAACAAGCTTTACGAAATACCGATCCAAAAACTTGCCTAGTTGACTTATCTGTCCCAGGACTATCGCTTCTTTCTCGCTATATTCTTTTTTTATATCACTTTCCTCAATAACTGACAGTAGTTCTCGGATTGCAGATAACCTGATAAACAAGATAGTTAATCTATCTATGATCATACCGGGGCTCTCACTATAAAATCTATCATCAGTGCTCGGCGAGACTTTGAGCAAAGAAACGATTTCCGTGTCTATTTCTCTTACCAGATTATTTCTATCTTGGTTACTTTTATCTATATCCTTTTTTATCGAAACTATATAATCTGAGCCCCTCTCCACCATTCGGGCTAAATCTTCCAAATCCCATTGTTCTTTGTTTATCTTCATGCACAAAAAGACTAGTTGGTATATCCTATCTTCATATGTAGGGATAGTTGATTGGTCGGAAATATAACAAGAGAAAATATCCGATATCATTTTGAAATTTGGCGTCATGTTATTTATTGTTAGCTTTTTTGATAAAGTTTATATTCGGATATCTTTTTAGAGAATAATCAAAAACTGCTTTATTTTTATAATATGAATTTGGGAATAGCTTAACATGTTTTCCAAGTAATGTGGCACATATTGCTATGTGCAGTCTATCGGTATTTATTTGCTTATACTTTTTAAGTTTGCTGATAAGATCCTTTAATGGTTTTTTAGCATAACCATTGTAAGACAAGTCATGATTTGCAATCGGAAGCTTATTAAGAACTGACTCCTTGTCTGACCGGAAAGCGTTCAATATGCCCTTTCCAGTTGGAACCTTGGTGAAATCATTATAAAAAGCACAATCGTGCCATAAATATACTTTGCCGTGAGTCAGTTTATTTTCCAAAAACTTAGCAGAGACCATATCACGGCAAAACACAGTTAGTTTGCTAGAAATAGCATTCAGTATCTCAACTTGTTTTTTACCAAATATCGTATGCGGTAAAATAACTATCTCTTTATATAAATCAGACTTTTTGGTTAAGAAATCTCTAACATCCGAATAATAATCTACGAAATTACCGCCGCCGTCTATGAATAACACTTCATTGTACTTTGGTGAATCTATCTCCACATATCGTTCTGAAATATCGAGAGATGAAAGTAATATCTTTGTTCCATGCCAAATCAATGAGTCACCATAATTGCCAGGAAATCGATAAAAATCGACATTGGTATTTCTATATTTACTCAAGAACCTCTTTAAATCCAGCTCTTTCATAATATATTATTATGCTATATCATAGCACAATGAACGAACAACTCCTTTGCAGTATAGCTTATAATGTTCATGATTCTTCTGTATCTTTTGCGATAAATGAGCGTGTCATCTTGGTTTTGGAGGCTGAAAGAATCTTCAAACAAAAGAAAAAGGGGTGCAATAAAGAAGAGATGGAGCATTTGATACGTTACGGACTTTCTTACATGAAGAAAGACGTAGACGATGTCGCTTACTGGGCGATGACCACGCTTCAAAATCCACTTTTACAAAAAGAGGATATCTTTGATCCGGAAACCACTGTACCAAAAGATCCCTACTGGAAAAAAGTTGAGATATTGGGCAAAGAAAGAGACGTGCTAATCGTGAATCATCACCTAGCTCACGCGGCAACATATCTGATGTCAGACCTGAAAGACGCCTTGATCGTTACATGTGATGGGGGTGGTGATTACCATTCCTCATATAACAGTAGTGAATGTGTCGCGGCCTACAAGGGTGAAGGAAATCATATAAAGAGGATCGGCGGCAATCTGGATAATGCCATTAATGCAAAAGTTTATGGCGCTTGTTCTTGTTTCTTATACAACAAGATCTGGAGTGAAGGAAAGATGATGGCCTTGGCCGCTTTTGGTACACCAAGACAAGAAATTATCGAGAAACTTGAGGGTGTTTTACCACAATTAGGAACACTTATATATTATGAGAGCACTAAAATATTGAAGGAACTATTTCCTGACATAAAAGAAGGAGATATATCAATATCCGACAAAAATATAATCGACTTTAGTGCATCTGCCCAAAAACTTTTTTGTGATCATAGGGTTAGAAATATATCCAATATTCTTAAACACAAAGACGCGACAAGTAATAACCTAGTTATGGCAGGTGGCGCCAGCCTCAATCTAGATATTAATACTGCCATTTTAAAGAACTTTCCGAAGATGAACCACTTCATCGCTTCTTGCTGTGATGATACCGGCCAATCGTTGGGTGCTTTGTGTATCCTGATAAGTGAAGTACTACACAAAAGACCATCAGTGGATTTGCCTTATCTCGGGATGGAAGAAGGTCAGATCACTTACGATTCTGACACAATCGATAAAGTTGTGGATACCCTTCTTGAAGATGGAGTGGCCATTTTACATAATGGTAAAGCCGAGATAGGTCCAAGAGCGCTCGGCAACAGATCATTTATAGCCCGCCCCGATAAAATCGCAGTAAAGAAAAAACTGAGTGAAAAAATAAAACAAAGAGAAGACTATCGCCCCGTCGCACCTGTTACTCTTGAGGAAAAGGTGCACGAATACTTCATCGGACCACCAACCTCACCGTTCATGTTATATAAATATGATGTTATAGAGTCTATGAGAACAAAGATAGCTGGATGTGTTCATTGTGATGGTAGTGCCAGAGTACAGACGGTCAACAGAAAAACAAACCCATTTCTCTATGATTTGATTAAAAAGTTTGGAGACAAAACTGGTATTTACGTATTATTAAATACTTCATTAAATCTTAAGGGCGATCCTATAGCAAACACTATTGATGATACCCAAAAAATATACAATCAAATCGAAGGAACGAAAATCCTGGTGTACAACGGCAAGATACAGTGATCATCTACCCTTTATTTGAATCTGCACACAAATATCTTCGGGTGGAGATATGCATTAACAGAGGTGATAAATTTAAGCTCTAATTGTTTGATAATCTTGAATTTAGATTTCAAAATAGCTTTTTCAAATATCTTATATTCACTCGTATAAATAACCATAATTCCGTTAGGGGTTAGAGTCTCCTGACAATATTCAACAAACTGTTGATATAGTTTTTCCAAATCGTCATTCTTAGATATAGCCATACCAAAAGGTAGATCCGATGTGATCAAGTCAAACTTTCCAAGATCAGGATTATCAAAAATATCTTTTTCTTTTAACTGAACCCTTTTTATCAATCCGGCTTTTTTGACGTTTTGTATAGCCAAAGAGATGTGCTTTTTATCATTATCAAAACCGACCAGTTGTTTTATGTTCGGATAACATTGACCAGCCTCGATAAGTAAAGTCGCGCTACCAGAAAATACATTCAGATAGGAATCAATCTTTTCTAATTCACACAATGAGTTCACGGCATATGCAATCGTTGGATCCATAGCTCCGCTCATATTTTTAACCTTATAACTTCTGAAGGACAACGGCCGTGGAGTAATCTGAATACCCATCTCCCAAATACCCTTATGTTTTATAATATGAATTTTTAAATCAGCTTCTTCCTTGTCTACCATATTATATGTTCCCCGGACATATTCAGCGATGCGCCGAACTTCCTTAGACTCTGTTCCAGCACATGATATCTTAAAGGTCTTAAATACATCTCCGGATTTATTATTTATAACAAACTCTATAAGATCGCCGAGGATCGATTTGTGCTTGGAAATATAAAGTGGATTACATTTTGAATCGCTTACTACAACATAGGCTCTAGCGACACTTCTCAAGCTTTTGATAGCAGTAAAATCTTCTACAAAATCTACATAGACGTCATCCACATCTTCTCTTAAGATATGCAGACTTTTGTGTTTGTTAATCTCACTCAAAACAACGTCTCTTAAACCTGTGACAAATGCCAATTTTATTTCTAATTTTAAGTCAGTCATATGTTTGATTTAATCTGATCAAAAACATCTTTAACCCTCATTCTATCCATACAAAATTCCTCGCAACAATTTATCTCTTCCTGCCTTGATTTGTGCTCGCAGAGTTTATGCCTATTCCTGTCATAAATAGGCACTGTGTACTTTAGCATAGTTATATAATCTGGGCGTATTGCCCCAAAAATGATAAAGGATTGCTTACCAAGGCTCTGGGCGATTATCGTAGGGGCAGAATCATTACCGACAATAAATTTGCAGTGTTTGATGAGTGACATCATCTCCTTAAATGAATAATGTTTCTCCAAAATCACACACTTAGTCTTAAATTCAGACTCCAATAACTTTGATAATTCAATAAATTTCTTGTATCCCCAATTCCTTTTCTTCTCTTCCCAAGAACTAGTAAATGGAGCTATAAGTATATATTCCTCATTGATTATGTTATCCCAATCGTTATTAATTATAGGAATCTCTTTATTGGCAACCTCACCGAAACCAATCGAATCCATATAATCTTGTATATATGATTTCTTATTGTCACTAAGCTCGTAAATCAATCTTATCGATATGTCACAATCGATTTCTCCAGAATTGATCTGGTTATACTTGTAAATCTTGTCGTATGAATTGAATACTAGTCCCGCACATTCAGCTTCCGTGGCCAGACATACCCTATCAACATATTTAGAAAGAAAACGTGCGATCGGTTCTGACATGATTACATCGCCCAGATGTCCACTTCGAATCAAACAGACTGATTTCACCTTACCGCTTTCTATCTTTCTCCTAAAATATTTCCTATGCCAAATAGTT
>CAIQCA010000142.1 GCA_903870235.1 uncultured bacterium | reverse complement strand
TTACATTGATTGAACTGTTGGTGGTGCTGTCGTTCGTGGCCATTATTGCCTTGGTGATATGTATGTATACCGGGGCCAAATGCGAGCTGAATGAGTACAAGCTCAAAACTGCCTTCCTGGGGTTTGAGCAGGTCTCCGAGACCAATGTGACTCAGGTTGCCTATGTGTATCGCACGCCGCGATATCTAGCCAACAACCTGTACTCCGTTCTGGTGGTATTCAACAATAACGCCAACGTCGTGCAGGCCATCACTACAGATGCCGGCTTGGCAAATCCGGGTACACAGGTATCGGTCAAAACTATCAACTACCAACGTACAGCTCTTGTCCCCATTGAAACAATCTATTGGATTGAACCTACTAATGTGGTTCAAGTCCTGAAGTAAGAAACGATTCAACGCTATGAGAGACCCCTTCGGTCGCTCATAGCGTTTTTTTAATGTTATAATATCCTCCTAATACATTAAATATGCGCAAAATCACACTAGATTTGGAAACCAAAAACATGTTCTCAGACGTTGGCTCGAACGATCCAACCGCTTTGGACATATCCGTGGTCTGTATCCATGATTCGCTAGATGATTCTTACAAGAGTTTTACTGAAGCCAATATGAAGGATCTTTGGCCGATCTTGGAGCAATCGGACATGATTATCACTTGGAATGGCGACCATTTCGATATTCCACTTTTGAATAAATATTATGCTGGAGACCTTTCGAAAATTAAGAGTTTGGATCTTATGAAAGAAGTTGTAAATGTCCTTGGCCGCCGACTCAAACTAGACACTGTAGCTCAAGCCACACTTGGTAAGGCCAAGTCTGGTAATGGCCTCGAAGCTATAGAATGGTGGCTATCTGGTGAAATAGATAAAATCATAAAATATTGTATAGACGATGTTCGCCTAACCAAGGAAATTTATGAATACGCTATAACCAATTCTTCCCTGAAATACAAAGATAATGGTACTATTAAGGAAGTAAAGTTAAATACAACTACTTGGGAAGTTCCCCAATCAGACGCTATGACATTTACTTTGCCACTTTAATCCTTTTTTGGGTCACTTAAAAATAAGCAGAAAGATTAGAAAATAATATTAATAATAACTTCAAGCACATGAAGAAAAACACAAAATCGGGTTATATTTCACTTCCGTCAGCCATCGTCATCGCGGCAACCATACTTGCTATTGCCATCATTTGGGCTAGTGGTAAAGCTACACCCAAAGCTGTGCCTGTAAATTCAGATACAAATACGCTACCAACGGTAGCCAACCAAGTCGTAAACATAAACATGCGCGCCATTACAAGCACCGACCATATCTTCGGTAATCCAAATGCACCAATCAGAATAATAGAATACTCGGATCCATCATGTCCTTTCTGTAAGATATTTTCACCAACCATAGAGAAAGTAGCAGATACTTATGGCGCTTCTGGCAACGTGGCTTGGATTTACCGCAATTTTCCATTGGACAAACCAGACCCAAACGGCAACATCTTACACAAAAATGCTGGTCACGAATCACAAGCTCTTGAATGTGCCGGTAGCGTCGGTGGCAATGATAAATATTGGATTTTCCTTAGGCGCTTGTACGCAGTAACACCTTCCGTAACTGGCCAAACACCAAACGGTCTCGACCAAAGCCAATTACCGGTTATTGCTAAATTCGCCGGCATAGACGAGACAGCATTCAACACATGTCTCGATAACGGTCAGATGAAAGCCAGGGTCGAAGCTGACTACGTCGATGGCGTAAATGCTGGAGTAAACGGAACACCATTTAGCATCTTTGTGTTATCGAAACCCGCGCCAGCTTCCTTAGACAATGTGCTTGTCTCCATAAATGCACAACTTCATTTGCCAGATGGATCTCTGTTTATATCAAGTGATAGAACGAAAATCGCCATGAGCGGAGCACTCCCTTACGAAACTTTCCAAACAGTTATCGATGCTCTCCTCGCAAACAAATAGTCACTAGTTAAATATGATACAGTATACAAATGCATACTGTTTCGAAAACTGATTATCTTCTATATCGTGAGTGTCCTAAAAACACTTGGCTAAAAGTTCACAAGCCAGATGTTTATTACACTAACGAACTTTCAGATTTCGAGAAATCGATCATAGAGACAGGTAATGAAGTCGAATCAAAGGCCCGTTTGTTGTTCCCTACCGGCATCCTTATAGAAGGCCACGACATTGTTGCACAAGAAAAAACTGCAAAAATTATCCAGGACCTTTTATCTGGTTCTTCTGAAAATATACCCAATAAAAACTCTAGCACTGGCTTGCAAACTATTTTCCAACCAGTGTTTGTAAAAAACGGGTTCATGGCGGCGGTAGACGTGCTTCAATATGATCCAAATAAACAGAGTTTTTCTGTATATGAAATTAAAGCCTCAAATAATGTCAAAGAGAAACTGCATCTATATGACTTGGCTTTTCAAGTCAACCTACTAAAGATGGCTGGACTCCAAATCGATCGAATCGGTGTGCTTCACTTAAATCCTAAATACATTCGCAATGGTGATCTGGATATTATCAAGCTTTTTGTCAAAGATGATGTGACCGAATCTGTCAACGAACTTCTTGAAAAAGTTGCTATAGAGATGCAAGAAACTCAAAAGTATTTGTCAGAAGACGCAGAGCCATCCGGACCATGCGACTGCATTTACAAAGGACGATCTGGTCATTGCACCACGTTTAGTTATTCCAATGTGTCCGTACCAGCATATAGCGTTCATGATATCGCTAGAATCGGCCTCTCCAAAACTAAATTGATAGAACTCATCGATAGTAATATTTTCGACATCAAAGAAGTGCCTGAATATATTGAATTGAGTGATATTCAGAAAAATCAGGTTAATGTCTTGGTGAGCGACCGGGTAATACTTGAAAAAGACAAGATCTTCGAAGAGCTAAATTCCCTTGTATTTCCTCTCTATTTTATAGATTATGAGACATTCCCATCGGCTATACCGCGCTTCGACGGCTTCTCTCCATACCAACAAATTCCCTTTCAATATTCTCTACATATTGTTGAAAAAGCGCCTTTAGAAAACGGCGCCGAAAAAGCAGAGGAAGTAACACCTATTCACCACGAATTTTTGCACACCGAATCTAGTGATCCAAGCCTCGCTTTTCTCGAGGCAATGCAAAAAGACATCGGCAAAATTGGTAGCATAATAGTTTGGAATAAAAGTTTCGAATGTAACCGCAACACCGAGTTGGCAAAAAGATTTACGAAATTTAAGGAATTTGTTGAGGACGTCAATGCTCGCGTGTATGATCTTGAAGACGTTTTCAAAAAACAATATTTCGTACATAAGGGCTTCAAAGGGAAAACTTCCATAAAATATATACTACCAGTTATCGCCCCAGAACTTACCTACAAAAATCTCAATATACAAAATGGCGGCTCGGCTTCAGACACCTGGAATCGTCTAGTCACCAGCCAAATCCCAGCAAACCAAAAGAAGCAGGTGACGGAAGATTTATTGAAGTATTGTGAGCGAGACTCCTATGCTATGTATGCTATCTGGAAACATTTGTGGGAGTTGTAAGTTATGTAGATACAAATATATTCTTACTAACTATGGAGTGATACCTATACCTGAACCAATATTGTAGATTTCGGAAACCTCACCAGAAGACAAACTTCGATCCCAGACAGCTACCTGATCTATTTGACCAGTAACTAGATATTGTCCTGAATATTGTCCATTTCCAATATACAAGAATGGTGTCATTAGAGATCCAGTGATGGCTTGAGTGGATTGGTTTACCCCATCGATATAAAGAGTTAAAATCCCGCTACTATTTGTAAACAATATATGATGCCATTGAGACCAGTCTATGGATGAAGTATCCCAATTAGGCTGGTCTGTTCCACCATTACTACAATTACCCATGTATATTGGAGACTGACCACCTTGGTAAATGTGACAAACTGTTCCATCGGTACCTAAAATAGAACTACCCTGCGAACTCCCGCCCACGAGATTATTGTCGCTTCTTATCCAAAAACTTACAGTCTCATCTGTGGTTGGTGAAATAGTAGAAGAAAGACCAATATAACTCCCTCCATCAAAACTAGCAGCCTGTCCAAGTTTGCCACTGACATATGATTCAGTACCTGACCAGGTTCCATTGTTACTACCTTTGGAATCATTGGCATTACCATCAAAGTTGTAGAGGGCAACTAGTCCTGTGGCACAGGTTGGGCATGAAGAACCTCCTCCACCCCCACCACCTCCTCCTCCAGAGTAACCACCAGTAGCGGCAGGTGGAGTGTGATCAGTTGGTAGAGGACCTAGGAAGGCGACAACAGGTGTAGTAGTGGCATAACCAGGTTGGTTTGTGAAGCCGATCTCTGTGTCTGGGGCTTCTAGGTAGACATGGGTGTTGACCTTAGCTATGGAGTAGCCAGCTGTAGTAGAAGCTTGAGGGTCTCTAGGTATAGCATTGACGTAGGTAGGGACTAGAGCTGACAGGTCTATAGTGTCTGTACAGGTGATTGTGCCTGGTGTATTACCTCCTGTGTCACATATAGGGGTAAGAGTGG
>CAIQCA010000141.1 GCA_903870235.1 uncultured bacterium | reverse complement strand
CTCCGCTGGCAGCAATGGCATCGCGCATCGCTTCCGGCGACGAAAACTTGCCGGTTCCAAGAAACAATCGCGAACGAATGCTTCGTCCGGCCACAATCAAGGGTTTGGATTCCAAACGCATCGAACGGAGGATAAGATGGCAAATGGGTGTTGTCGAGGGACAAGCACGAGCCCCAAATCCTCGCATAAGAGAGTTGGAGGAAATAATCATACCCGTGTATTCTGTAGTTCCTCCTCCGGTGAATATTCAATATCGAACAAGGAATTTCCAATGATCAAGTCACCATTCTCAAAACGGAATGGAGAATGAATGGCGGGGCAATATCACCAGCGGCGCATTGGTGTAACCATAGACCGCGTCGGTGCCCGTAATGCTTGTCACCATCCCGTTGCTGACAGTCGCAAACGCTTGTGCTCCGCTGCCGCCACCGCAAATGAGCCGAACCGCAGGTATTGGTGTATGAATGGTCGGTCCATATGTGCCTAAAGTTATGCGAAACAATTCGATGCCGTACGCGCCCCCACGCCGACTTGAAAATCGACGTTACCGACGCCCAGCCAGATAAGTGAATAGCTGCGGTCCGTGAGGCGAATCGTCTCGTGTCGCTTTTCTTTCCACTTGGCCGACTCACCGCCATTGTTTCATAATACATTGGAAATGAGAATCTTATCAATTAATAAACCCGGCAAATTATACTGTTTTTTTCAAAAAACGTCGAAACAGCTACATTTTGCTATCCGTCCTGAAAAAGTTTCCCAAGTCATTGATTGTTAGGTTATTGCCAATTTCAAAAAACCGACTAACCGCTATAATCACCCAAAAACAGTCGTAATAGCTTACACTTTTGTAGCGAAATTCGAAGGTTGAAATTCTGAAAAATATCGATATTCTGCTGTTACTAAACAAGTTGCAGTAAATGAAACAAATTGGCATATTAGTAGCTTAGACTTTGGGTACTTAGTTTGAAGCTTAGCAATAAACAAAAATTATGAAAGTTATGAAAAATACAAAAATACTAGTTGGAGCTGCGGTGTTGTGCTTATCTTGGAATGCATTGGCTAACTTAAACACCCCAACAGTGTTTAACTTCAATGCACAAAACGATGCAAATATCATTGCTAATGTAAGTTCCAGTCTTGGGTTGGCTTCTTCTGACGTGGTTGATTTACTAAGGCTTGACAGTCTTGCTACACCAACTTCTGGAAGTCCGTTTAGCGTGACTTATGGAGCAAGTGGCCTTGCTAATGTGTCGTGGAATTTAACCGGAACGGGTAAAGAATTGTATGGTATTTATATTTTTGGTGGAAGTGAAGCAAATCTTTACACTGTTACTACTGATGAGCGAGTATCAAGCGGTGTGAATGAGACTCTAACTATCTCAACCCCAGCAAATAATGGAGGACAAATTCCAGCAATATCACACATTTTGTTCTTGGGAACCAAATCCACTTCTGTGCCAGATACAGGCAGCACGGTAGCGTTACTGGGTATGGCACTATTGAGTTTTAGGGGGTTAAAGGAAAAGTTTCAAAAGCGATAATTAGCCAAAATGAAACCGTTCAGTGCGTATGGTTATAGTTTGAACGGCTAAAGATGTTATTCGGGAGTTGAAAGATTTAAAAGTACCAGTATTTTGACCTTTACGCTGATTCACTGTTACTTTTTAAAGTTTTCAACTCTTCAACTCAACTCAACTCCAACTCCTCGTGAAGGGGTCAGCCGTATCGTCATATTGGAGAGAATGGAGAAAAGGGGTCAGTCAGCCGTATTGTCATATTTGCGTTTATATTCTTTCCAAAAGCCAGCTCAAATACCATCGAGTGCCGATGCGCTGGCAATCCATTCCTTGGTCATCGTCGTATTTGCGCAGAACTCTGCGGCCAGCATGACTTTGCGCTTGTCCCCTTTTGGCGTTTTCACAACCCAATGAAAGTGGTTGCCCATCAAACACCAGGCATGAACTTGCCACCCAGTCTTCTGACAATCTTCTCCCAGCGTTTCCATGAACCGAACATGATCCTGTTCATCTTCAAAAATGTTCTCTCGGCGATCCCCACGGTTCATCACATGGTAGATCG
>CAIQCA010000140.1 GCA_903870235.1 uncultured bacterium | reverse complement strand
CTGAGTCTATCGAAGATCTTTTTAAAGGTATCATGTTTAACCAGTATATCCGCGTCACAAAATATAATAAAGTTAGATGAAGATTCTTCAATAATTTTGTTCATGGCAAATATTTTCCCCAACTTAGACTCTTTTATAACTTTTATTTTTATGTTTTTTACTTCTTGTACAAAATCTATACTTTTATCAGTTGAGCCATTATCACAAATTATTATCTCTGTTTTTTCAGGCAAATCGGATTGACCTATTGCTTCTAGGCACTTTTTGATACTCTCTTCTTCGTTGTGAATCGGTATTCCGATTGTTAAGTTGTAATTTTCCATTTTTTAAATTATTGCAATCAACTGTCTTATAATAAGCTCTTCCGGTTTAATGTATTGGCCTCTGAAATCAAACCAAACTCGCATAAAGTCTTCCTTTTTGATTTTCCTCTCACCGCCTATTTCGGGATCTTGTAAATAAATATATTCATCGTCCAAACCGACCACAACAGAGTAATGCCCATCAGCCATAACCGAATCGTCATAACCACGTCGCCCTCGTGTAAACCAATCCACGATCACCGGCACACCTTTGTTAAGCCACCGTTCAATGTCAGCAAAACTACTTTCATTTTTGATCTCCACCTTAAGACCTAAGGATTTCGCCACCTTTACAATACCCACGTCATCAATTCCCAAACCTGATACCCAGCCGGTCAATTGGGCAAGTTCTTTTTCAGTCTTATTAACTCCATAATAATCGAGCACAATTTTCAAAGACGCAGGGCCGCACATGTCCGCATTAAGTGTTTCCTGGAACGGCCTAACTTTGAGTGATATATTTTTCATTGTGTACTAAGGGTATACCAAGCACCGAGTGGTGTCAAAAACGATGTAGCGCTTACCTTGACACATGTTATCAATATGATAACCTTTCACCATGCAATCAAAAATTGCCAACACTCAAAACCGTCGTCGTACCTCAAACCTTGAGGTCGCTTTTGAGTGTTTGTAATTTCTTCTAGATATACACGAACTTTCCCAAGCGACCTGAAGGTCGCTATTTTGTTGTCATAATAACTACATTAACCAAAGAAAGGAGTTAAAAATGTATAACAAATTGATAGTTCTTTCAGAAAGAATGCGGCACGAGGGGGCGTTGCTTGGTGGCCAATTGAGTGCAGAGTCACTGCAACAGGCGCTGCAGGAAGAGCGAGCAGAATCCATCTCTCAAGATGGGGAGATAATCGCTTTCGGCGCACTTTGGCCAAGAGAACGTTCGATCGAATTGGGTTCCATGTGGGTGGCCACGGAACATCGGGGTCGAGGATTCGGCTCTACGATATTCGGTCGTCTCATCGCTCGCGCCCCGAAAAATACACGGCTGTTTCTGATTAGTCATAATGCTCTGATAGTGCATCTTGCTTTGAAAAACTCAATGCAAGAGGCAAATAAAGAAAATTGGGCTAATGCGGTTCCGTGGTCAGCAAGTTGCGGACCATGTGACCGCCTGACTGAGACAGAGAAATCTAACTGCCCATTCATGTGTGCAGAAAAAGAGTGCCGTTTATTCTTCAGGGTTTAGAGAAGAGTGCGCCAAGACTGCCAATTGGCGCACCACTCTCTTTTATTCAAATAACATAACCAAATGAATTACCAGAAAAAAAGTTTGCCGATTCAGCAGTTGGCAAATGGCGAAATACTTACAACCCAAGCATACATATTCAAGGGCAATAAACCTGGACCCAAAATATACCTGCAAGGAAATCTACATGGACCGGAAGTCTTCGGAACAGCCCTGCTTCTTGAGCTTATCCAGGTGATCAAAAAGATGAAACAGATGAGAGGCGAGCTTATCATAGTACCATGCGCAAATCCGATGGGAGTTAACCAAACTTCGTATAACAGCATGATCGGAAGATACAACCACCAAAGCGGTATCAATTGGAATAGAATATTCCCTACCACACCGAGTGCCAAAGCGAGATCTGCTTTTCAAAAAGAAAATAATAATCTATCTATAGAATCGAAATTAGCGGAAATATTGCACTCCATATCTAGTGGATCCGACTTTATCTTAGATATTCACACAACAGGAATTTCCAGTGCGGAACACATATTTACTTACTCATGGATGCATAAGGAATTTTCTGCTCTCAATGTTCCAATCCACCTCACGCTTGATCCTAAAAATGTGGTGGGTGCTTTTGATGAATCCCATGTCATACCCTTTCTTCAGTCTGTACCAAAAGATAAGATTTCTAAAGTTGCAACTTGGGAAGCACATCACAATAGCGATATTGATAGTGATATCCTGAAACAGAGGCTGTCTCAAATTATCAATTGGTTAGCTGGGATTTGGAACGAAAAACCAACCCCAAGAACAAAGATTGAGATCTATTCAAAATATACGCACCTGTATGCACCGACCGCTGGCTACTTTTCTTGGATAAAAAGGGTTGGAGATAAGGTAAAGAAGGAAGAGGTGTATGCTTTTGTGTATAATCCGATTAGCGAAAAGATTATTCCTGTAAAAGCCAAATTCTCGTTCATACTACTAGGAATATATGGGATACCAGCCATAGCCAGCGGAGAACAAATTGGATGGATAGCACTAACTTAAGGTTCTAACGTCGTTCAACATTCGGAGCATTTGATCTGTTACTAGAAACTCAGAATAATAATGCTAAAATAGCACTATGCTAGATAAACCACCATCTTCTTTCATAGACTTAGAATCTATAATCACAGCAAAGTTGGACGCCGCCAAGAAGACGGCTATGCCCACGAGTGAGATGTACCGTATGCACGAAGATATGACGAACTTGACGAGGGTTTATCATAAAGGAAATATCGATAAGAATAAGTTGTTGGAATTACAAAAAGCCATTGGAATAGCTTGGCAACCAGGACTCATAACCTGTGAAAACGCCGCCGAGTTCAAGCTCCTTATCCACACGATGTGTGCCACAAAAGAAGAAGCTGAAGAAATATTGGAACACGAAAATTCCCATGCTTTGGCCTTTATAAAAAACGGATGTAAGGTAATTTATAAGGTTCATGTTAGTAAAAATCCTGATGACACTTTTGCTTTCTTGCCATTTATATCGGGCCTTGGCGACTTGAGCTATGAGGCTTTAAATGAGGTTACACTGGCCCCTGGCAGTCCGAGTCAATTAGACGAAAATATGCTGGGTAAATAGGAAAAAATTTAACTTACTCATTTCGACGGAGCCAGCCAACGTTTTCTAGTCAATAGCTACGACTTGGAATAAATCTGGTCGTTCAGACGGGTTTTCCAATTTCATGATATAGTTCCTATATGAAAGACATCACCCTTCATGTCAAGTGGCTCATCAAGGCTCCCCTAACAGAGGTATTTAACATGATGACCGACTTTGAAAAATGGCCTGAATATTTTCCGAAAGTTGCAGAATCTATACGAATCATAAAGCGCGAAGGAAATTCTTTGGAAATGGATGCGACTGTTAAATCGTTCGGGCAAAAGTTTCCAGTAAAGATGAAGACCGTTATCCTCCCCCTTAAGGGTTATATTTCGAACAATGAAAGTCCTAAATTTGGAACTTCTGGCCGCGAGGAATTACTACTCTCTCTACATCCAGAAGGAACCATGATCGATTATACTTATCAGGTTTCCATTCATAAACGCTGGCTCCGTATAGTTGCAAAACCTTTAATCGGTTGGTTTTCCATGAAATACTGGCAGAAAGCTGTTATAGATGAACTAAGAAAAAGGCTTGAGAAATAAAATAATACACTACAAATTATGCAAAAAATAGCTACACGAGTTTTCATATATTCATCAATCGCTTTTGGTATTATAGGAATTTTACTGATCTTGGTTGGTGGACCAGACGGAAATAACCATACGTTATTGAACCAAACATTACACCAACTTCTTTTGATAACTGTTTGTATTATATTGCCTTCATTTGCATTAAGTGTTGCTGGAAAATTCTTGAATGGCAGTTTCTAGTAATGGAACCTGTTTAAGGTTCAGGAGGTATCTACACATAAGGAGCAAGAAAAATCATCCTTGACGTACAGCGAATATCAGCTAGACTGACTTTAGTAATCGAAAGAACATTCAATCAAAGGAAGGATTCAATTATGGAAACACAGAAGGAGTGGCTCTCTGTTTTTTGGGCAGTAACTACGTCATCTCTGTACCAAGCACATATTTCTGGTACTGGAGAAATCCCCCGGGTGACAAAAGTGGCTGGTAAGACGGCGAATCCGCAAATTGCTATTGGTACCAATCTCTGTCGCGGCACCATGCTTGCGGTTGGCGAGAGACTTGTTCTCTTCGTACCCGAAGGTGGTGGATATGGGTCATCGTACCAACGCCAATTGAGGAACGTGAATACGCGGTACTGGGGTGAGTATACTTCGGTAATTATCGGACTTTTCCTACGCGAAGCCGATGCTCGGGCATGTTACGCATCAAACGATCTCGTCCCCAAGGACACGCGTTGGCATACCCAAACAGTTGAAACTCTTCGAGCAATCGGTAAAGAACATCCTTACTGTTCTATCTTGACAGAGCCCTTCATGCAAAACTCTTCGGCCAATCCGCTGGTCGACCCCAAGGAGTGGCAGACGTAAGCCGCCACCTCAACATGTAACGCCACCGTCGCAAGATGGTGGTTTTTGTTTATATGATAATTGAACAGCCCAATTCCCTTTCAATACAAAGCCTTTTAATAATTTTAATTAAATTCTCTTTTGAAATGCAATTCATGTAATATGAATTTGTATGAAAACAAGAGAAATATTTAGGCATTTAACAGAATCAGATCGTGATAGGCTCCATGCTTTGTTCATTGAGGGACATTCTCAGAAAAGCATAGCTG
>CAIQCA010000139.1 GCA_903870235.1 uncultured bacterium | reverse complement strand
CCCTTCTTCCACTCCCCCGCCATCAGGCGTGCAAGTGCTGGTGCAAGCTTTCCCGGATCGGTACCGATAAGTTCATTTGTCCCTATCGTTACCGTCTCAGGCCGCTCTGTATTATCACGCAGGGTCAAACATGGAACCCCCATCACCGTTGTCTCTTCTGTAATACCGCCAGAGTCAGTAATTACTGCTTTTGCATGTTTGACGAGGTAGTTGAATTCCAGATACCCTTGAGGATCGACATAGTGAATCCCTGGAATCTGAACGCCTAACTTTTGTAAATTTATTGCTGTACGGGGATGTACAGGAAAAATAACCGGCAACCCCTCAGTTCCAGCCGTAATAGCAAGCAACAAAGAGATAAGTTGGTGCTCACCATCAACATTTGCCGGCCGATGCAAGGTGACCACAAAATATTGGCCAAACTGTAAACTTAATTCATCCCAGAACAACGGAGGATGCAAATGAGGCATCTGTTTCAATAGTGTATCAATCATCGTATTACCCACAAAAAAAATACGATCAGAGGTAACTCCCGACTTACGCAAATTATCGTTAGCAGTTTCACTGGTCGTAAAAAACCAGTTAGTAATGGAGTCTGTCACAACCCGATTAATCTCTTCAGGCATGGTCCAATCGCCGGATCGAATCCCGCCCTCCACATGTGCTACAGGAATACCAAGTTTTCGTGCTACAAGAGAACATGCCATAGTTGACGTTACATCCCCTACCACCAAGCATAAATCAGAAGACTGCTCAATTAATACCTTTTCATACCTCACCATTATTGCAGCAGTCTGCTCTGCCTGCGTGCCAGAACCAATCTCCAGGTTGAAGTCAGGCTCTGGAATCCCCAACTGCTCAAAAAAACCGCCTGACATAGCACGGTCGTAATGCTGGCCAGTGTGAATCAAACGGTATCTGAGTGAACTCCCTTTCGATCGCGCCACGTTCAACGCATCAATGATCGGGGCTATTTTCATGAAATTGGGGCGAGCACCGGCAATTATGTCTATATAGCTCAAATCTTCCGCATCATATATGATTATCGAAAAGCAAATTTATAGATCTACTGGTTATTTATATTTCTAACTAGAGATTATTTTGATCGTTAAACACTGTGGAAACTATCTGCCTAAACTTCCCATTTGAAGTGCGTAAAATATCGGAAACATATTCAATTTCAATACGAATATCGCTCCCTAGGTATGTTCTTAAATCAGCAAGTAATTCTTTTTCATGAGTTGAGGAATATCCTTTGCTTCGCACAATCTTAATTGTAACTGTAGAAATTTCATGCTGAATGAACTGAGCCTCTTCAATATACTTACTATCCTTAAAAATGAAGTCCAATCTTCCGGCTTGTCGACCATCTGGAGTAATGATATAAGACTCGATTCTACCATCTATCTTTTCAACTATTTGTGATTTCCTTCCACACGAACAAACAACATTTTGAGTTGGAAGAGTAGCAATATCACCAATATCATAACGAATTAATGGCATAGCGTCATTCCAGAAACCCGTACATATAATGCGACTTATGTTTGAAACATTACCTTCAAGGGGAAGAAACTCGATATGCCCAAATTCCATATCCACATGATAACGCCCCTTCTCACAATCACTTATATTTCCACATTGTTCACTTGCACCATATTGATCTATAATTTTTCCTCCAAATGCCTTATGCATAGCTCTGCGCTGGTGTGGCAATAGCGTCTCAGCTCCTAGGACTGTGACTTCAGGAGGAGATTGTAAACGGACATTGTTATCAATCATATATTTTGCTACCAAATAAACTGCAGAAGGATACCCAGAATAATACTTCACGTTTCTCTTTTGCAAATATTCTAAAAGAGCAGGCATATTCTGCCTTGTCATATGATGTATAGAGACATATGTCTGATGCATGGGTAAGTTTCTCCGCCAAAACGGAGGATCTATACTATTCAATGGAATAACACTCCTCCCAGCAAATACTATAAATTCATCATCAATATTCAAGCCGAAACGTCTACGATGCCTCCACCAAACCGCCCACTGATGCGGTTGAGTATTCTCATCTGAGTAAAGTTGAAGAGATGTTCCTGTCGTACCACCGGTATGACCATGAATACGACGCCGAGGAAGTACCTCAGTTGAAACAAGTTCGGAACCCAATTCCCGAACCATCTGTTTCGTAAGAATTGGCAGCTTGATCAAATCGGCAGTCAAACGAATATCAGATGGTTTAAGTTTACGCTCATCCATAACACGACGATAGTAAGGAACACTATGATACGCATGATGAATTACCCTGGTTAACTGTTCATTCTGGTATGATTGAAACTCATCTAACGACCACCATTGTGATTGCTCTAAAAATTCCAAAAATTGATAAAAGCTCTTATTATATCGAGTTTGACGCATATTAAAACCAACCAAACTACATACAACATTCTGCGTCCATACTGGTAACTTTTCATATATATTCAAAGGTAACGAACTTGCCATTATAACCTAAGTTGATCGATTTGTAATAATCAAGACCTTTCAGAGCGCCATATACTGCTATAATCTGATAGCGATATCTGCAACGAGCAGAAATCAATATCTGGAGATTGAGAAATGCCGGTTTTCACCGTGAATCGACTGGCAAACATACGTTCGACACCACATTAACACGGTTTTTGCTCTAACCGAGCGTACCCTTCCCATGATAAAACGAGGCTCTCTCTCCTGTCAAAACTGGGTTTTTAACCGGTCATTACCGGTGCGTTCTGACAGGCTGCAAACAAATGATCGAACTGAAATCGTACAAAAGTAGCTCTTGGTACTTTCATAATCAGTTTCCCCGCATGCCGTACAATCTTGCCTGCCGTATCGATGAGCTGACGACGGAAGGTATCAGCATAGACGCTTACCGAAATAACTGGAGCACTGACATCTTCCTTGAACGCCTCAAACAGGTTATGGCTCACAT
>CAIQCA010000138.1 GCA_903870235.1 uncultured bacterium | reverse complement strand
GGTGTTCGTATGGAAAACCTGATATTGAAGATAAAACAGAAGCTTGCCGGCAAGATATAGTCGATGAAATTGGAACCTTGAGAGATGAACTCAGAGAATTGAGTCGAGATAAGGATAAGGATTGACTATCACCAGTCATTTGTTAGTCTACGAATAGAAAAGACCTAACAAACCAATATAGAAAAATTGAGGAATTCATGGAAAAATCTAGTTGCTGGCGGAGTCTAGATAACCACCAGATCGCTTTTCTCATAATGAACCGATTATGGAGAATGTACGACGCGGGCGGTGTATCTATACGAAGAAGTTTGCGGGCGGCTCTTCTTGAAGTTATTTTGGGGCTTATTAAAATAGAGAATTATTTTAATGAAGATGCTGGTCTGGGTATAGAGACTTTAGTGGAAGAGGCTCGGACCAGAAAAGTGACAAACTGTCCTGTTCAACTCTACTTCAATTTTGGTCTGAAGGGGATGCCACACTCGCTTTTCTTCTGTTTTATTTTGAGGGAAATGAGGCGCTGGTATAAGGAACAAGAGAATGAATATCTCTCAAATCATGAGAGAAAAATAGTTGAAACCCTGTGCTACTTATTCGATTGTGATCGTTCTCTTGCTCAGTTTGACGTGGCAGGTGTTTCTTATTCTCGAGAGCAATTGCTTCAAGAAGGGGATGACCGTTCCTATACCAGGTTTCTTTATGGGAGAGGGTTGTATGAATGGTTGGTAGTTTGTGATGGTTGGGTGGATTAATACTCACATCGGCTACAGCAAAAATCGCACGCGCTACCGCATGCGATTTTTTTATTTACTTTTTACTGTGTACCCACCATCTTTTTTATCCATAATATCGAAACCAGATTTTTCAATTTCGGAGCGCAACTCGTCTGACTTTTTCCAGTCTTTTGATTGACGTGCTTGTTCGCGAGCTTCGGCAAGAGTTATAATTTCCTGAGGAATTTGCCCACCATTTGCGCTGTTGTCAGGATCACCTTTATTGGATGTTTTGATTTCTTCTGCCAGATTTAATCCTAGAACTCGGTCAAAATCCAAAATAGTAGCCAATTTATCAGCTGGTTTGATGTCAGCAATTTTTAGTATATCCCAGACCAGAGCTACGACTTTCGGTGTGTCCAAATCATCATTTATAAAACTCAAAAACTTGTCTTTGTAATCAACTAATATTTTTCCGTTGGTGCCTTTAGTTGCAGATGAATATCCCGATAGCGTGGAGAGCAATCTCGTCAAAGCATTTTCTGCACCATGTATTGCTTCATAAGAAAAACTGGCTGGAGTTCTGTAATGTGCAGTGAGTAACCAATATCGATAAGCAGTAGGCGATAAGCCATCTTTTTTAAGTGTGTCCATGGCCACAAAATTACCAGCTGATTTAGACATTTTGCCATCCTTCTCATCTGTGTTACTGCGGATATTAACAAAAGCATTATGCATCCAATAGTTCGCCAAAGGTTTATCATAAGCTGCTTCTGACTGTGCGATCTCGTTATTGTGATGGGTTGGTATGAGATCGATTGCGCCAGTGTGTACATCAAACGGTTGTCCTAGATATTTGGTGGACATGGCCGAACACTCTATATGCCAGCCAGGGAAACCATTGCCCCAAGGACTACTCCAACCGAGTCTTTCATTGAATTTCCAGAGAGCAAAATCTGTTGGGCTATGTTTTTCAGTATTAGTAGAGACACGTGCACCAGCTTTCAAAGAAGCGATGTCTATATTCCCAAGCTTGCCATAGCCAACAAATTTGGAAGTATCAAAATAAACTCCATCTGAAATCGTGTAAGCGAAACCTTTCTTAACCAAGATTTCCACAAGATCAATATCGCCTTGTATATGGTCGGCGGCGCGTGTAAATTTTGTTGGTAGTTCTATGTTTAATTCACGTAAATCTTCAACAAACTTGTCAAAATATATGGTTCCAACTTTATACATAGCTTCCAGAGTCATAGGCAAACCTTCGCGTCTCAAAGCTTTGGTCATCTTGTCTTCACCCTCGTCTGCATTACCAGAATTTTCTCCTGATAGGTGGCCGACATCGGTTATGTTTATGATTTGATTGACCTGGTAACTGTTGTATTCAAACATTCTGCGCAAAGTATCAGCAAAAACATAAGCACGTAGATTTCCTACGTGAGAACGGTCATAAACAGTCGGGCCACAGTTGTACATACCCACAAGTCCAGTTTTTATGGGTTTGAAAACCTCCTTAGTTTTGGAGAGTGTGTTGTAGAGAGAAATATTCATTTTAAAAGTCTAAAAGTAAATTCCTATTTTACCCAACCTCTTTTCTGGAAATAAATAGCTATTCCGACCGCGACAACCAGCATGATTCCACAGATTATCCACCAACCGTCTGGTGTTTTTGTCAGTGGCACATCTACGCCGGTTATAGTAAATACAGAGGCGATGAATGTAAGTGGATAGAATATAAATGAAACAAGTGTCAAGACTTTTATGATTTCATTTTGTTTGGTGTTCAAAAGGGCATCATTCGTTTCTCTTAGGTCTGCTAGAAGTTCGCGCGAATTTACAATTTTTTCATTGATATGGTTTGATTCTTCTTTTATGCTGTGAATATATGTGAAGAATTCGGCGCTAAATAAACCAGCTTTTTCAGTATAAGATGTGAAATCGGTCCAGACATCATGAAGGCCGTGTGCAGTTTGTTTGAAGTCGATAAGTTCTCGACTCAAGAAAGACAAAACCTCAACCATTTTTCGCTCATCACCATTGAAGATGTGGGATTCAGCCGTGCGTAGAGCATCACGGATATTTTCTAGATCTTGATGCATACCGTTATATATGCGTTGCACCATATAGTAGAAAAGATGTCCGGCATGTTCGATAGAATTCTCTTTATCCAGTGCTGCATTAGCGTCAAATATTTTTGCAAAATATTCGAGTTGTTCAACAGTCTCAGATTTTGAGGTTATGAGGAAATTTTTTCCAATGATGAAGTTTACTTCTCGGTCCACAATCTCGTAGGATGAACCAGAATGTATTCGTACAGGTAGCGTCAGGACTACTAGTATGTAGTCTTTAAAGAAATTTACCTTAGCTGGTGAAGGAGAATCTTTCAGTTCTTCTCCAACGAGAGGATTTAGATTATATTTTTTTACAATATCTGAAACTTCTTTGTCGCTTGGTGATTGTAGATCAACCCAAACAAGACCTCTGTGAGTGTGTGTTGTTATCATGGCATATAGTATATAAGGAATAGGGATTTGCGACAATAGAGCCAAAATGGCATAATTACTCACACTATGAATATAAATAATATAAGTAATAAGACAGCCAATATTATATTTGCTGTCGCCATCGCACTTGCTCTTGGTTTTGGGGCGGGTATGTATGTTCAGTCTAAAAATGCTAGTACAAGTTCCGATTTACATGTTTCAGAAACGAGTAAAATTACTGACGCGCAATTTCAACCTTTTTGGGATAGTTGGAATATTCTAAGCCAAAAATACGTTGCAGCGGCTAGTACTACCGATCAGCAAAAAATCTATGGCTCAATAAAAGGATTGGCTTCGTCTTTTGGCGATCCTTATACAGTCTTTTTTCCTCCAGCTCAAGCAAAGATCTTCCAAGATGACATTTCTGGTAATTTCGGCGGTGTCGGTATGGAAATTGGTATGAAAAATAACCAATTGGTGGTTGTATCTCCACTCAAAGATAGCCCAGCAGCACGTGCCGGTGTACTTTCTGGGGATTTTGTCTTATCTATAGACGGCACCTCAACAGCTGACATGAGTGTGGACGAGGCTGTTTCTCACATCCGTGGTCCACAGGGTACTAAAGTCAAAATTCTCTTCTTGCCGAAGGATGCTCAGAAACCGATAGAACGAATTATAACGAGAGATATTATAAAGATTCCTACTCTGGACACTGAAACCAAGGATACTAATATTTCGGTTATCAAGCTTTATAGTTTTACTTCACAGTCTCCGGATTTATTTAGAACGGCTTTGCGTCAGTTCGTTAATTCTGGTAACCATAAATTGATCATCGACCTGCGTGGTAACCCTGGAGGTTATCTAGACGCTGCCTGGGACATGGCTTCGTTCTTCCTACCAATAGGAAAAGTTGTGGTAACTGAAGATTTCGGTACTCATGGATCGCCAAATGTATTTCGAAGTAAGGGCTACAATGTCTTCAACAGCAGTTTGCAGCTTCTTATCTTAGTAGATGGTGGCTCAGCTTCGGCATCTGAAATCTTAGCAGGGGCTTTGCAGGAAAATGGTGTAGCTAAGCTTGTCGGTTCAAAGACCTTTGGTAAGGGATCAGTGCAGGAACTTGTTTCTATCACACCAGATACTTCGCTTAAGGTTACTATTGCTCGCTGGTTGACTCCAAATGGTCATAATCTCTCACACGACGGCTTAGACCCTGACTATCCAGTTACACCATCTGATAGTGATATGAAGGCCGGTAAGGATGCTGTTATGAACAAGGCTGTTGAAATATTGAATGCGAAGCCTTAGTATGTAGGCGGTACGGCGGCCACAGGTTTTGAAGCAAGTCGTGATTTAGTTGCAAAGATTATTAAAAATAAAAGTAAAACCATGAAAGTAATACTACTGAAAGATGTCAAGAAAATAGGGAAGCGCTACGAAACAAAGGATGTTAGTGATGGTTATGCTCAGAACTTACTTATTCCACAAGGGTTGGCTATAAATGCTACTCTGGAGGCAGTTAAACGTATAGATGTTATAAAGAACAAACTAGCCGTCGAAAATAAGGTCCAGGAAGAGTTGCTAGCTAAGAACATCAAATCTTTAGAGTCAATTGTTTTGACTATAGTTGGTAAGGCCAATGAAAAAGGTCATCTGTTTGCCGGTATTCACAATGAGGAAATCGTGGCAGAATTGGCCAAGCACGCTCATGTCCAAGTTGATCCTTCGTTCATACAACTCACAAGTCCGATCAAAGAAGTTGGAGAATTTTCTGTAGAAGTCAAAGCTGAAGGGAAGTCCGCAAAATTTAAATTGATTGTGAAGAAGGGTTAAGAGTGTATAATATTGTTGTTATGGGAAATTCTCTGGAAACTATCAAGGATTTGGGCAAAAAAATCGTTGGCAGGGGAGAGGATGTTGAATTCAAAGACAGAGTTGAAGCATATGCTCAAACTCACCACGTATCCCCAGACCAGGCGAAGAAGGCCGTTTTTCTGGAATACTTAAGGTTTGTTAAGAGTGAAATTGGCTCAAATAAGGTTTTCGAAAGGGGCGGAAAAGGTATTAAATCGTTTGAGGCCTCCTTACGAGAAATCACGGGTGGATCAGCCGGCATTGATATGTTAAAAAAGACTGCTAAACAGGCGGCTTTAGCTCGACCTAGGACATTTGTCCCTATTACTCCACAAGATCAGCGAGCGGTAGAAGGATATTATGATCGAAACTACCAACAAAGACCTAAGCACGCCGTGCTTAGAGATTCTGCTGAAACTGTGAAAAATTTTGATGCATTGCTACAAAACTTTCTCGCTGACCCACGAGTGGCTTCCAATCCGGACATCATGGCTTCCTTACTTGATCCAGATCTTGGTGCAGATATCGGACAGGCACTTCTTGAGCATGACATGTTTATGAAGCATGAGAAGAGGTTCGAATCTAGCATCGACTTTGGCAAATCAATGGAAAGCTTCAAGAAAAGCGGGGTTGAATCCCTGAAGACTGTTTTCGGCAAGCCCCTAGGTGATTTTATGAGGTCTGGATATCGATTTGCCAGAGATCCTAGTTTTGCTGGCGCTGCCAAGGTTGGCTGGGAGGGTACAAAGTATGCCGCCAAAACTCTTACTAGAGGAGGAAGCCTATTGTTTAATACAGTTCGAGCCACTGTCAGTGGCGCCAATGCACTTCGTCACGCAGTCACATAATTTTTATGACCAAAGAACAATTATCAAAATACATAGAAGTATCGTTTATTAGTGAAATCAATAAACGTAAATTAGTCGGCGAACTTGCCAAGGGAGCATCGGTCAGTGATGTGCAAAACTCTTTCGAAGACCTTTTGATAGAAAAAATAAATGATCTCGGAGATAAATACGAAAACGCCTTGGATGATTTCGGTACTTTATCAGCCGAATTAGGTAAAGAGATTTCTTTGCAAGAAGTAGCTTTGGATAGAGTATTAGATGAAAAATTGGCGAAGATCAACCGATCGGATTATGATGCACGAACTAAGATTTGGGATGAGTATTATGCTGACGTTGATAAGCTAAATTCTGGTTACGAAAAAAAACTAAAAACTATTATTTCCAAGATAATAATTAAGTCAATGAAATAAAAAAGAGGGTAATCGCCCCTCTCTTTTGTCTCTCATACCTTAAGTATTTATTTTACGTGCACAATCTTCTTGCGATCTATATTGTTATTGAAACTAACTTTACGCTTAGAAGAGAACTCTACGCGACCGGCCTTGAGGGCGAAAAGGGTATAATCCTTTCCAACACCAACATTTAGACCAGGAAGTACGGTTGTACCTCTTTGGCGGAGGATTATCTGGCCGATAGTGATTGCTTGACCATGGTTAACCTTAACCCCAAGGTACTTTGGGTTTGAATCTCTTCCGTTTTTGGTTGAACCTGTCGCTTTTTTATGGGCCATGGTGGGGGATTTATTAGTTAAATATTAAAGTTACGTGGGGATAAGTATAACATGGGTCTTTATAATTGCAAGACTACTTAAAACAGCAAAAAGGGTAGATATTGGCTATAAATCAGCATAATTTACCAGGTTTCGCCTTTTCGGTTTGGTACTTAGACCCTTAGGCCTGTAATATGGCTAGGAATAAGGCTATTTTGTATGTAAAATATGGCTCAACAAGGCCATATTATGTATGGTGACCTATTGACAAGAGTGCTTGCATTTGCTACACTGTAGCGCGAACAGGTAAAGTAAGCATCATGCTCACAAAAACCTGTTTTTTAAATTATGATTGAATTTACAACTGGTATGGCGTTGGTAGTTTCCTCAATGTATATGGCAGGAACGACCTCAATGCACTCAATGAATATAGCTAATGCTATATCAGCTACAACTTCTAGTCCTACAGCGTATTCGACGACCACGCAGACTCTTATATCTAGCTCTAAAGACGTTGAAAGCTATGTACGTGAGCAGTATGCTGATGAACCTATCCTTGTAGACATTGCTCGCTGTGAGTCAACCTTCAGACAGTATGGATCCGATGGTAATATCATGCGCGGTAAGGTCAATAACGCCGATGTTGGAGTTATGCAGATCAATGAAAAGTATCATGCAGAAAAGGCTCTTGAGCTCGGTTTGGACATATATACCGTCCAAGGTAACGTAGCTTATGCAAAGTATCTCTATGAGAAGTCAGGCGCCGAACCATGGAAGTCCTCATCTAAATGTTGGGCACAGTCAGATGTACTAGCTAGACTATAATCGAGACTGATTTAGAGGGTTTAATAAGTTAATAGATAAAGGGAAGCCCCGGCAAACGGGGCTTTCTTTGTTATATATGATTTAGGGTAGCTATGGATACCACGTCGCACAATATATCTTTTACGACAGTGTTAGTGAGTCGTTGGCACCATAGTTGGTAGACTAAGCTGTACTGTTGGTGGCTGACCGTTGTTTATGTTCATCAGATTATGAACTGCTGGGTTCCAGACCATGTTAATGAAAAAATCCCAAGCGTATGTTACAGGTATTCTCAAGTAATTATTCCAGACATCTACCACTACTCCACCAACGTAGGAGAAGTTATCTTGGGTGTTTGGTGAGTTTACCAGGGAGCGTATATTGTAACCAAAGTAACTGAGTATGAGTATGGCAATAACTATCAAGATGATCATTTTGATGATTCCCCTATCGGTTGGTATTTTCGAAGAAAACATTTTTGTATTTTTATCATCGCGCCAGTTTGGCGTATTTATAATATTTAAACTCATTTACAATTTTATAACAACTTGATGTTTATGGCAAATAAGAAAGTGGATTAAGATAAGCTTGAAATGGAGCTATTGGTATGACAGCGTTGTGGCAATTGGTACTGGAAACGAGAGGTTGTATTTGCACACCCTGAGTCGCATAAACTCCAAAGTGCAAATGTGGTCCGGTTGTATATCCGGTGTTGCCGCTATAGCCTATAATTTGGCCAGTGGAAACATATGTGCCAGTGGAAACTATCGGTAATGAAAGATGCGCGTAAAGCGTCGATAGGCCATTATCATGCTTGATCATGATCCACTTTCCGAAAGAGTAACATCCAGGAACGAGATCTGTGTTCCCTGTTCCAACAATTGTGCCAGAAAGAGCAGCTTTGATCGGTGTACCAATAGTTGCTCGGAAATCTACCCCGGTATGTCCCTTTCCGTTGTATATTTGTGGATTGGCAGTAGAGAAAGAGGTGTTGCCGAAGTATTGGGTTATGCTGATGGAATCAAGAG
>CAIQCA010000137.1 GCA_903870235.1 uncultured bacterium | reverse complement strand
TCTTTTACCATTAAGGACCCGATTTATTTCAAGAAATTCAAGAAAGAGGTAATTGGCCAAAAAGTTGGGTCAGTTACACGTAGAGCTAAGAATATTCTGATTCATTTGGGTGGTGTAGGGGCGGGCCGCAAAGAAGAAACCACTATCATCGTTCACATGAAAATGACCGGGCATCTCCTGTATGGAAAGTATGAATTTGATTCCAATAATAAAAAAGATCCTTGGAATCCTATAAAGCCGGAGTCACTTAAGGATCCATACAACCGCCACGTGCGTTTCGTCCTTTCTTTTTCAAACGGTTACCAGTTAGCTCTTTCAGATGTAAGGAAATTTGCTAAAGTAGCTCTTATCCAACACAGCGGTATAGAAAAACTTCACGAGTCATCACATCTTCGAGACATTGGTCCGGAGCCACTTGATCCAGATTTCACTCTTGCCAGATTTTTGGAGCGTATGAACCTTCGTAAAAGTGGCAGAATCAAGCAAATCTTGATGGATCAAGAGATAGTAGCCGGAATTGGGAACATCTATGCCGATGAATCTTTATGGCTCGCCGGAATTCATCCAGCTGAAAGGGTAGAGGATGTGCCGCCAGCAAAGATGAAGCTACTTTTTCGCGCTATTAAAGATTCTTTGGCCAAAGGAGTAAAGTTTGGCGGGGATTCTATGTCTGATTATCGAAATGTCTATGGTGAGAAGGGTAATTTCCAAAATGAACACCACGCTTATCAGAAGACCGGTCTTAAATGTGATAAAAAAGGATGCGGTGGAACAATTGTCCGCATAAAACTTGGTAGTAGGGGCACACATTTTTGTAATAGACATCAGGTTTTGAGAAAACTAAAACTAAAGTAAAGATAGTTATTTATAAAACACCTATAAAATGTCTGCTATAATAGAGTTATGTTTTCTAGCTGGCGCTATTATATTGTTGTCGCTCTTTGTTTGCTTGTCTTCGGTGCA
The DNA here is from genome assembly GCA_903870235.1 of uncultured bacterium. Taxonomy (GTDB): domain Bacteria; phylum Patescibacteriota; class Minisyncoccia; order Phycocordibacterales; family PALSA-1337; genus C7867-002. The sequence continues at coordinate 9,115 of CAIQCA010000137.1, read as the reverse complement.
CCTTGGATCGCACAAAACTATCCTGATCAGGTCAGTGCTTTTGTCTCAGCTTTCAATGATGCGGCTTCACAAGTTGCATCTGTGATATTTCACAACCCGCGCACGATTACCGAGTTACAGACTAAATATGCCACAACATCTTTTGTTATGAGTACCCACTTGGCTGATCTCGGGTCTTCTCCTGTAGTTTTTTCCACAACAAGTGATCAGCAATTACCGGTAACTCCTGCAAAGATCAAAGTGTTACTTGTTCCTGGGCATGAACCAGGTTTTGGTGGTACTGAGTTCGGCTCTCTAAAAGAGCGCAATATGAATGTGGAATTGGCTCAGGATATATCTGATCTTTTGCAAGCAGACCCTCATTTCCAGGTTTATATCACCCGTGATGACTCCGCGTGGAGCTCTATATTCTCAACATATTTCAAGGATCATTGGGATGAGATAAAGGCCTGGCAAAAAAGTTCTCATGATGAGATGAAACACCTTATCGCGATTGGTTCTACAACGGCGCCCGTTTCTAAGGTTATTCACAATGCCGCCCCATTAAATGTTGCACTAAGACTATATGGAATTACAAAATGGGCCAATGAAAACACAATGGACGTCGTCATCCATGTCCACTTCAATGACTTTCCAGATCACCGCAGTAATGTCCCAGGCAGACATGCAGGATTTTCTATTTATGTGCCAGTTGGTCAGTATGCAAATAGTACTACAACAAAGGCAATCGCTAACGCCGTCTTCAAACGTCTCTTGATACATAATTCCGTCAGTGATCTTCCCGGAGAGTCTAGTGGAATAATCGATGAGCCTCAACTCATTGCGATTGGTGCCAATAATACAGCCGATGCGGCTAGCATGCTTATAGAGTATGGCTATATCTACGAACCGCAATTCAAGACCGCAGCCAAAAGAGAAGCAGCCTTCAAGATAATGGCCAACGATACATATTTAGGGCTTCAGGATTTCTTCACGAGCGATCCTAGCGTCACTCCAGGGTATTTTTGATCCGCCACGGCCCATGATATATGGGTCAGTTCCTTTGCCAGTGATAAGGATAACATCACCGGTATTTGCTCTCTTGATAGCTTCGCGTATAGCCAAACGACGATCCATAATTATCGTTGGTTTCTGATTTATGATACCTAGCGCGACGTCGGCCACGATCTTCTGTGGATCTTCGTCATAAGGGTCTTCGTCGGTTAAGATAATTTCGTCACAATAATTGTCGGCGATGCGCCCCATCTCTTTGCGCTTCCAGTTGTCACGACCGCCACCGGTGCCACCAAGAACACAAATATTTCTTGAGGTTTGAAAGACTTGGTAAAGCTTTTCTAGTGAGTCTGGTGTGTGAGCGTAGTCCACGATAACCTGGAAATCTTGGCCAGCCTCTATCTTTTGTACACGACCTGGTATACCGGAGAATTTCTCTATAGCTTTTATAATGATCTCATCGGATACTCCCTGACTACGTGCGGCGGTTACGGCAGCCATTATGTTGTATATATTGAATAATCCAGACAATTGAGAGTTTACAGTATGGCTGTTTACGGCGCCGGCATTTAGCGTAAAGGCCAGACCTTCTTTTTTCACTTCATAGGGTTTGACGTCATTGATACTGAAGGTTAGTTGACGATCCGAAGGACAAGCCAAAAATTTTGGTGATTCTGCGTCATCGGAGTTTACGATCATTACTCGGTCTTTCTTCTTTGATTTGCCAAGACTATGGGCCAGATTGAGTTTTGATTGCAAATATTTTTCATATGAACCATGAGCTTCTATATGTTCCGGTGTGATGTTGGTGAATACGAAAACGTCTGGATCCATAAATTTGTGTCTGTGTAGGACCGCACCCTGGGAAGTCATTTCCAAAATAAAATATTGGCAACCATGTTGAACAGCTCGTCTAAGTAAACGCTGCAAGAAGAAGCGGCCTGGCATGCTCATTTTGAACAGGTTTTCTGAAGAGATGTCGTCCACCTTGAAGCGTATTGTGTTGGATAAGCCAGTCTTGTAACCGGCCTCTTCTAGGATAGCACTTAGTATTTCAGTGGTAGAACTTTTACCTTTTGTTCCGGTAACCGCGATCACCTTTATTTTCCTGGAAGGGAAGCGATACCAGATGGCCGCACAAAGTGAAAGTATCCAGTGATAGGCCGGTTGAAAAAAGGTGAATATGGAATCAGGGATAAATTTCCTTATAAATCTGAGGATGTTTTCGATCATAGTAATGGTTCTTAACCGGGATCTTGTATGTCTATTATGGCCTATTTTAAGGGATTTGTGATGCTTGACATTTCTTATTTCTTGGTGTATGGTCACACCAGAATTGAGCTCCTCTCTCATATCTTGTGATTCGACTCTTACGTTTGATAGCATCGAATGTAAGTAGTGGTGAGTAACCACATTCACACAAAAAAAGAGGAATGGAGATAATATGTATATATCTAAGGATGCTAGGGACCTGAAGTTTCAGCAGAACTTCTACAAAACGCTCAAAGAGACGTCGGGTTTATGGTGGCTCCTCAAAGCGTTTGCTGCGAAGGGTTATGGACTCGACTCGCGGCATCCGGATGAGGAATACGCGCTTGTGTGTAGTCGGGTGGAGAAGTTTTTCCATATCAGGTTTTTGGTGGCCGTATTTGCGGGGTATGGTTATGTGACGGCGGTGAGCTCCACTTTCTTTTGGAAAGTTCTTCCGTGGATCCAAGTGCTCCAAGAGGAAAACACCGCCGGTTCGTCAATCATAGCCCTTGTGTATGTTCTACTAGCGCTTGTACCATTGGCTTTGGTGCCAGGGATCTGGCGCTTGGCCAACGAATGCATCGATGCGTGGGTTCAAGTCCACTGGACGACTGCCCAATTTCGGTTTGATGTCCAAACCATTCAAGAAATGGTTGGATCTCTCAACGAGATATTTGTGTTGATTGGCAACGGCGAAGAAACAAATGCTCGGGTGGTGCCGGTGCATGTCAAAGCCAAATGCTTCAATGCTTTGACCGATCAGGTCATGGAGATCAAGAGTAACGAGGCTGCTGGGCAAGATACGGTTTATTCCAAGAGGATACTCAAGGAAAAAATCGCCATCCTGGTTATCTTCCAGATTGTGCCGCCCAACACTGACTTCAACAGCATTTACCAAAAACTTATTGCCAGTCAGGGACGGAAGCAGAAACAAGCGGCCACGGCGGCAGTTGGGCCTTCCACACAATAGCCAACGGTAACTGGATCGTTGTACAGCAAAGTTTGTGGAGCACCTCGCGGAGTCGTGGGGTGTTTTTTTATTTAATAAAAAACCGGCTAAAGCCGGTGAGCGCAAAATTTAAAAATTAACCCAAAATCTTTAGAGCAGCTTTCACTTTGGCGCCGGTATCTGTAAGTTTTTTACCATCTTTACCGGTTAATATTTTTTTGATTGCTTCTCTCGCATCACCGGCTTCATAACCAAGAGATTTCAGGGCTTCTATAGCATCAGCATCGCTGGACATGCCTTCTGTAGTATCTTCGCCACCGACAAAACCACCGATTTTTTCCTTGAGTTCAAGGACAATTTTCTCCGCAGTCTTTCTACCGATACCAGAAACCTTAACTAGGTGTGCTGTGGAGCCATCACGGATAGCACTGGCCAGAGTTTCGCTAGATACTAACGTCAAAATATTTAGAGCCGTCTTTGGACCTATTCCAGAAACTGTTATAAGCAGTTCAAAGAAGTCCCGGTCGTTTTTTGAAGTAAATCCATAAAGGTCTTGAGAATTTTCACGCACAGCCAAGTGTGTCCAGATCGTTATTTCCGAACCAATTTTGAGATTATGTAGAGAATCGTCAGTCATGGCTACTTTGTAGCCAACACCATTTACATCGATCACTATAGACCTATTGGAGATCTCCAGTAAGTTTCCTTTTAGTAGGGATATCATGACTACATAATAGGTTAGTGGCGCCTATGAGGCAAGAGACGGTATTGATTTAGTTGTCTTTATATAATAATGTTGAATCAGAAATTGAATGTATAAATAACATATTAGGAGGTGGTAACAATGATTCGTTTCTCAAATGGGCACAGTTTTGCGTACATGATCCCTAGTGGCGCACTGGCTTATGGGGAAGGGTATCCATGGGAATGGCCACTCATCGCCGCCGGTCTTATTAAACGAGAGTTGTTTACCATCGTTTGTAAGACTGTGACCTGGGATCCACTCGACGGGTATTTCCGCTGGTGGAAGCCAGGGGAATCCATTCGACTTTTGCCTGGTGGTTCAGACAACATGTTTGGCCTCAGGAATCCCGGGTTCAATTGGTTTTGCCGGAAGATTGGCTCGAAAGCCGATTTGAAGAAAATCCAGTTAATTGCCTCTATCCAAGGCACAGGTAATGAAATGGTAAAAATGGCTCACAAGCTCAATGACTACGACTTTGTCGCTGTCGAGCTTGATCTGGGATGTATGAATACCGGCCACTCATTACCAACACTGGATCAAACTATCGCTCTTGTAACGCGTGTAGTTGAGGCTTCGCGTCACCCTGTAATCATCAAGGTCTCGGTGGCCCAAAACTATCTTGCAATCGCACAGAGACTCAAGGGTCTTGCCGAAGCGATTGCTCTGAATAGTGTGCCATGGGATATTGCCTTCTCCGGCAAGACAAGTCCACTACATAGACTTCAACAGAGAGTTGGTGGATGTGGTGGCGGAGTTTCTGGCAAACCAGCCCAAGAGTGTAATTGGCGAGCGGTGAAGATCCTTGCTGACGACGGCTCATTACCAGTTATTGCTCCAAGCATCACGGAATTTGGCGATTTACTCAAGGTGAAAAACCTTGGTGCGGAAGCAGCTAGCTTCGGTGCCATTCACTTGCCAAGTTATCCATTCTGGAAACAGCCATGGACTTTGTTCACGAATCCATGCAAGCCAACAGAGATTGTTATGCGAGATCTGGCTTCTGTTTCTACTTTCCACTGAACCCTGCGTGGCCCCCGACTTTCCTGGGGGCCATTTTTTGTTATACTTGGTTTAATTATGGATAAGATACCAACACTCACCAATCAACACATAGGTTTGAGACACTTTCATTTATGAAATCACTGCCAGTTAAGTCACAAGCAGAAATGCTTCAACTTATCAATGGTTTGAGACCAGTTGCTGAATTTACTGTTCAAATAGATGTCGAGGAGGCCCTTGGCGTGAAAGACGAATTGCGCCGCATGGGATTTGCCGTTGTTGAAAGTGAAATCAGAAATCATTTAGCCCATTATTTTGTTTCAAAAGATATTCAATTGGCCCAAGAAACAGCGGATAAGTTTAATTCTCCCCAACTAGATCACAAACGCCTCGGTCAATTGATGGGTTTTCCAGAGACGGCAGTTGATGCTTATGTAGATGGTGATGATGCTCTTTTGAGTTCAGAAGAACAGAAGGAGTTGCTGGGGTTTTTGAATATATTTTTTCCTATGCGCCTCTCGAAAGCTCATTATAAAGAAGAGATTGAATATTTGAAAAAGAGCTACAGGCTAATTTTGGAGCAAGCACCATATCTGATTGGTGAGATTATTCATAAGTCTGATTTGCCTAGTTTCCAAAAAGCAGTTGAGGATTTTGTTAATTCATAAATAGTTTGTGCTATGCTTAATTCCCATGACAGAATCTCTCAAATCAAAACTCATAAAGCTAGCTGAAGAAAGACAGACAAAAAACGATCCTTCACATGATTTTCAGCATATTAAAAGAGTCTTGAATCTTGCAGTAAAGATTGGAAAAAGTGTTGATGCAGACCTAGATGTCATTATTCCTTCGGCACTTTTCCATGACACCGTTGTTTATCCTAAAAATTCTCCGCAGAGCAAAGGAGAATCCGATGAAAGCGCAAAAGTCGCTGCGGAAATCCTCGATGGCTTGGAAGATTATCCAAAAGAGAAGATCAAAGACGTAGAAATCTGTATAAAGCAGTGTTCATTCTCGAAGGGAATAGTTCCCACGCTTTTGGAATCAAAAGTTCTTCAGGACGCCGATCGTCTCGAAGCCACTGGAGCCATTTCGACCATGAGGACCTTCTCCTCTTGCGGCCAGATGAATAGACCACTTTACGATCCGGGTGATCCCTTTTGTGATAATGGACATCAGCAATTTAAGTCCGGAATAGACCTGTTTTATAGGAGATTGCTTGTGGTAGAAAAAACCATGCATACAGACTTGGCAAAAAAGATGGCTAAATCCAGAACAGAATTTTTGAGGAAGTTTCTCGATCAATTAAAAAATGAATTGATCGAGTCTGACATCATAAAACCAACATCTTAGCTGTAATTATAGCCACGCTTCGCCACGCTCTTTACTTTTTACGCTAGGCGTGATAACTTTACCAACACCAAATAAACATATGCCAATTACATCTTCAGCCAAAAAGGCCATTCGTGCAGGGAAACATAAGCGTGTTTTCAATCTCCGTCACAAGAATCAGGTAGACAAGGAGCTCCGTGCTTTCCGTACAGCTGTTGCCGCCAAGGAAAAGGCCGTTGCTGCCAAGCTTATCCCTCTCGTCTATAAGTCTCTCGACAAGTCCGCCAAGAGCGGTTACATCAAGGCCAATGCCGCAGCACGTCTCAAGTCACGTGCCATGGCCGCCCTAAAAAAGCTCGGTTAATTTCAACCAAGCCTTTTTTGTGTTAATGTATTCTCGTTAGTATCTCGACGCCCTCGTCGTTTAATGGATAGGACGCAAGATTGCGGATCTTGCAATCGAGGTTCGATTCCTCGCGGGGGCACCAGGTAAAGTCTTTTGATTCTTTGAATCATGCAAAAATTTGAACCCTATAAGCGTACGTTACAAAATATTGGTCCGATAATATTTCGACACGTCTTTCTTTTTGTAAATGGCATCATTTTTTCTGTTGCCATATTGCTTTTCATTTTTGATAACAGAGAATCAGCTATATTTTTAGCGATTATTACTTTTTTCAATATCCTTTTGGGCGTGGTTCAGGATACGCGTGCACGCATCACCCTTGAGAAACTACAGTTGCTGACGGCACTTCGAGTTACTCGCTTAAATAAAGATGGTAGCGAGGAGAACATCTTGGCGGAGGAGGTTTTGAAGGGGGATTGTCTCAAACTAAAAATCGGTGACCAGGTTCCGTGTGACGGAACGCTCCTTTCTTCAAATGGCCTAGAGGTCAGCGAAGCCCTGATTACGGGTGAATCAGAATCTCTTTACAGGGCTAAAGGGGCATCTGTGATTGCTGGAAGTGTCGTAACAACAGGAACTGGCTCGGTTGAGGTTATTACTGCCTTTCGAGATAGTAGAGTGGCTCGACTCAATGAAGAAACCAAGAAATATTCGGCTCAACCAAGCCCTATACAGCTGGCCATAGAAAAAGTTATAAAATACGCCGGTTATGTTTTATTTGTAATTATCTTGTTTGTTGTTGGTAGAGGGATTATCACCCATGAATCTACAGTAAAAGTGGTACTGGAGATCGGTGCTCTTGCTAGCACGATAATACCGCAGGGACTTGTTGTGATCACCACGCTTCTCTTTGCCTTTGGTGCTGCCAGTTATTCGAAGAAGCATGTTCTTTTTCAAGAGATCAATGCTACAGAAAAATTGGGGCGCATAAAGAATCTTTGTATGGACAAGACCGGTACGCTTACAGAAAACTTCTTAGTTGTTGAACATATGTATGTTAGGGAAGGTATCAAAGAAGACGAAGCCAAGTCTTTATCGAGTGCTTACCTGCTCGGGTCTGGAGATTCTTCGCAAACCATGAATGCGGTTAAGGAATTTTTGAAGATTGGTACGAAAGATACAAAAAGCGAAGGCTCAAATCTGGAGATTGTTGATCATCTACCGTTTTCATCTTGGAGACAGTATGGTGCTGTGAGAGTGGGTGATAAAAAAGATGCCAAGAAGGGGAATACCAGCGGCAACAAAAATGTTTTTGTTGGTTCACCAGATACTTTCATGTCTCACGTCACCAACATCAAAGATAGAGAATGGTTGGCGGCTATTGTAAAAGAGCACTCTCATGCCGGTAAACGTATTTTATGTGTGGCCCATTCACTGGTTGAAAATGGTCAAGAAATACCGCGCCACCTCAAAGAGACAAAGCTATCAGTTGTTGCGGCTTTTGTCTTCCAATCGGGCTTACGTGAAGGTATACAAGAGGCTATCGACTTTTTTCAGAAACGTGGCGTTCATATAAGGATTATTTCAGGAGACAACGTTGATACTGTTCGTGTGGTTGCGATTTCCGCTGGTGTAAAAAATGCCGATCTTGTAGTGACTGGGGCCGAGATGGAAAGCTGGTCCGCCAAAGATTTTGATGAAAAGGTTCAAGCTTATACCATATTTGCCAGAGTCTTGCCGGAACAGAAAGTGAAGATCGTTGGAGCCCTCAAAAAAGACGGTTTTACGGCCATGGTTGGCGACGGCGCAAACGATGTCTTGGCTATAAAGAAGTCTGATCTAGGTATTGCTATGTTCGATGGAGTCCAAGCTGCCAGAAGCTTGGCTGGCGTGATTCTTATGAAAAATAGCTTCTCTGATTTGCCTGGTGGTGTGGAAATGGCCGATAATTTTATCAGGAATATTGAGATCTTTGCTGGAGTTTTCCTAAACCAGAGCATGATCGGTCTGTTCCTATTTGTTCTTCTGAGTATTTTGGGATTTTCATATCCATTGACCCCTTTGAACATCACCTTTATAAACTATTTTGCCGTTGGTATTCCAGGGATGTTGATTGGTTTTTGGGCTGTTAGGGCATCCGGAAAAATCCTGCCATCTAGCAGCAAGCCATTCTTGTCTCTAGTTCTTCCTTTGGTGATTTGGTCCGCCACTCTCGAATCTATAGCGTTGGCTATAGTATTTGTTTTAAGTCCGGCATATTTGAAAGTGGCTACGTCAAATACTTTGGTGGTTATCGGCCTGGTTGCATGTGGGCTTATATTCTTTGCTTTGGCACCAGGGGTTTACCGTGGAGTACAGAATAAAAATGAGAAGTGGCAGATCCTAGGCTTGGCTATATTTGAGTTCTTATTGTTCTTTGTAGCTCTGAAGATTCCTTTGGTTATCCGCTTCTTCAATATCACCACGCCATTTCCATCATTTGCAATAGTTGCGCAAACAC